>CANARN010000045.1 GCA_947364045.1 uncultured Clostridia bacterium | reverse complement strand
AGCGGACATTGCAGTTGTAGGTATTTTAATCCTCGTTGCAAAAATAATTTCTGCCGTTGCAGACCCTATTGTCGGCGGACTTGTTGACCGTTCAAAGTCAAAATACGGCAAATTCAAATCAATGATAATGTACTCAATAGTACCGCTTCTTGTTTTCACTGCGGTTGTATTTGTTAAAGTGCCTTTCACAGGCTTTGCGCTTTATGCTTGGATTTTCGTTACATACCTTATCTGGAGCATAGCAATGACAATGGGCGATGTTCCCTCACAGGGTATCGCGTCTGCGCTTACTCCCGACCCGACAGAGCGTACGAATGTTGTTTCAATCTCAAACACCTTTAAGCAGATAGGCTTTTCAGCATGCGTTGTTATTGTCCCGATTGTCTGTCTTATAATCCCCGGCGGCTCAAAGGTTATTGTTGAAAAAGGCGGAACAGACACGCCGATGATAGCGCCGGAGTACTTGGGAACAGCCATTCTTACAGCAATTCTCGGATGTGTGCTTTTTGCTCTTATTCCTCTTATAAACAAGGAGAGAGTTAAGGTTGAATCCAATGAAAAGGTAACGGCAAAGGATATGCTTTTAGCTCTCAAAAACAATAAACCGCTTATGCTCGTTATTGTTTCCTATTTCCTCGGCTTCGGCAGACAGATGGCAATGGGTATTCAGGTTCAGGCGGCAAATGTTCTTTTAGGCTCGCAAAACCTTGTTGCCGTTCTCGGAATTGTAACAGCAGTCGGCTCAATGATTTCAATGGCTCTCTGCCCCTTGCTTATAAAGAAAATGAATGAGAAAAAAGCATATATTCTTCTTTCCGTTTACGGCTTTGCCGCTTCGATTTTCTCATTCGTAGTAGGTCATTTCTGGTTCAGCAATCCCTCTAATATTGTTCTTACAGTTCTCTTCTATGCATCTTTGTTCCTTATCGGTCTTCAGTTCGGCGCAGTTACGCTTATGCCTATGATTATGACCGCAGATGCAGTTGACTATTACGAATATGAAACAGGCAAGAGAATGGAAGGCGCGGCTTATTCAATTCTTACCCTTACAATTAAGGTTTGCTTGGCTCTCGGCACAGCTCTCGGTCTTGTATTCGTTCAGTTCTCTGGCTATGCAGACACGCTTTCGCAGATTAACGCAGGCACAGCGGCGGGCTTTACAACACATACAAAGGATATAATCTTCTTTGCTTATACAGCAGTTCCCGGTATTCTCGCTCTTCTCTCGATTATTCCTATGTTTAAATATGATATAGTAGGCGAGAAGAAACAGGCTATTTCAAAGGCTCTTCAGGAGCGCAGAGAAAAAACTGAAACTAAATAAAAATAAATACTTAATTTTTTAGCGGGGAAAATTCTCCGCTGTTTTTTTATTTACATCTTGAATTCCTACTAAATTTGTATTATTATATAAATATAATTTTTAATTCAAAAAAGAGTTGAATAATATGAAAATTTCCACAAAAGGAAGATATGCTCTGCGTTTAATGCTTGACCTTGCAGTAAACGGCAACGGAGAATATATTTCAATAAAAAGCATTTCCCAAAGGCAGAATATAAGTGAAAAATACCTTGAGCAGATAATTAAAATGCTGTCAAAGGAAAAGCTCGTAGAAAGCACAAGGGGGGCGCAGGGCGGCTACCGCCTTACGAGAGAACCGAAGGATTACACTGTCGGCGAAATTTTGCGTGTGTCCGAGGGCAGTCTTGCCCCCGTAATTTGCCTTGAGAGCGATGAAAACACTTGCGAGCATTGCACTGACTGCATAACCGTTGAAATCTGGCAAAGAATACTTGACGCTGTAAATGAGGTTGTCGATTCAATAACCTTGCAGTATCTTGTGGACAAGCAGGCAGAAAAGGGCTCGTGCGGCTGCGGGTGCGGTTGCTGACGAATACGAAAGCGCTTATTTGTCAATACTTTTACTGTAGTTACAAAATTTCCTAAAATTACTAATTTTTTTAAAAATAATAATTGACAAATTCATAGTAGGGTAGTATGATATTTGAGAATTCATAGTAAAACACTGTGAAAATGTATATAGACAGAAAGAGATGTGTTTATGAAAGTCTATGCAGACAACGCTGCAACAACCAAAATTTCAGATACGGCACTGAACGCTATGATGCCGTGCTATAAAGAAATATACGGTAATCCCTCAAGCCTTCATTCAGTTGGGCAGGAGGCTTTTCACGCCGTGCGTGATGCAAGAGCGCAAATAGCCGAAATTCTTAACTGCAAGGCAGATGAAATTTACTTTACCTCAGGCGGCAGTGAGAGTGACAACTGGGCAATTAAGGGCACTGCCGAGCTTATGGCTAAAAAGGGAAAAAAGCATATAATCAGCACAAAGTTTGAGCATCATGCCGTTTTGCATACTTTAAAATATCTTGAACGCAGAGGATTTGAAATAACTCTTCTTGACGTTTACGAAAACGGCATAATTCGTCTTGATGACCTTAAAAATGCAATCCGTGAGGACACTGCTCTTGTAACCGTTATGTTTGCCAACAATGAAATCGGTTCTGTTCAGCCTATCCGTGAAATCGGTGCAATTTGCCGTGAAAAGGGCGTTCTTTTCCACACGGACGCCGTTCAGGCTGTGGGTCATTTGCCGATTGATATTGAGAAAGATAATATTGATATGCTCTCTCTGTCAGGCCATAAATTTCACGGACCTAAGGGCGTTGGCGCTCTTTACTGCAAAAACGGAATAAGACTTCCGAATTTGATTGAGGGCGGCGCTCAGGAGAGAAACCGCCGCGCAGGTACGGAAAATGTACCGGGCGTTGTGGGTATGGCGGCGGCTCTTAAAGAGGCGGCAGACCATTTGGAAGAAAATTCCGCAAAGCTTACTGAAATCAGAAACAGAGTTATTGACGGGCTTTTGAAAATTCCGTGCAGTCGAGTAAACGGCGACCGTGTTCAAAGACTTCCCGGAAATGTCAGTATGTGCTTTGAAGGCGTTGAGGGCGAGTCACTTCTTTTATATCTTGATATGGTCGGGATTCAGGCTTCCTCAGGCTCTGCCTGCACGTCAGGCTCTCTTGACCCAAGCCACGTTTTGCTTTCAATAGGACTTCCTCATGAGGTTGCTCACGGCTCTCTTCGCTTAAGCTTCTGTGAGGATAACACATTAGAGCAAGCGGATTATATAATCGAGCAGGTTCCGCCTATAATTAAAAGACTTCGTGATATGTCACCCCTGTGGGAAAGATTACAAAAAGAAAGAGGTAATGTATAATGGAATATTCAGAAAAAGTAATGGAGCATTTTGTAAATCCGCATAATGTAGGTAAAATTGACGATGCAGACGGCGTAGGCGAGGTCGGCAATGCCAAATGCGGCGATATAATGAAAATGTATCTTAAAATAGATGACGGAATTATAACGGACGTTAAATTCAACACCTACGGCTGTGCGTCCGCAATAGCAACTTCATCTATGGCAACAGACCTTATTAAGGGTCAGCCCATTTCAGAGGCATTAAAACTTACAAACAAGGCTGTTGTTGAGGCTCTCGACGGACTTCCCGCAGTAAAAATTCATTGCTCTGTTTTGGCGGAGCAGGCAATTAAAGCCGCAGTTCGTGACTATTACGACAAAAACGGAATTGAGTATGACGAAGCGCAGTTCCATTTTAATGAGGCGCACGAACACGGCGTTGAGGAATAATTATGACTATTAAACAAATTCAGGACGAGATTTTAAGAATTAAAAAAGAGAAAAATATCTGTATTCTTGCCCATTCCTATGTCGCAAAAGAGATTATTGAGATTGCGGATTTCACAGGCGACAGCTACGCTCTTTCCGTTAAAGCGAAGAGCACGGATGCCAAAACCGTAATAATGTGCGGCGTTCGTTTTATGGCTGAAACCGTAAAAATTCTTTCTCCCGAAAAAACTGTTTACATTGCAAACGGCGCGGCGGGTTGTCCAATGGCTGAGCAAATGGACGTTGAATCCATTTCGGCTGTTAAGGAAATGTACCCCGATTTTGCCGTAGTGGCTTACATAAACACCACGGCAGCTCTTAAAACAATTTGTGATGTCTGCGTTACAAGCTCTCAGGCAGTGGAGATTGTTTCCAAAATGCCCGAAAAGAATATTCTTTTTATTCCCGACTGCAATTTGGGCGATTATGTTAAAAAACAGCTTCCCGAAAAGAATTTTATGCTTCTTTCAGGCGGTTGCCCAACGCATGCCAAAATCAGCGAGGAAGAGGTTTTGAGGGCAAAAAATGAGCATCCGAATGCGCTTTTTCTTGTTCACCCTGAGTGCAAGCCCGAGGTTGTGAAGCACGCAGATTACGTTGGCTCTACCTCAGGAATAATGAGTTTTGCCGAAAAATCACAGGCAAAGGAATTTATAATCGGCACTGAAATCAGCATTGCGGAGCTTTTGCAGTATGAATGTCCCGATAAAAAATTCTATCCGCTTTCAAAGGACCTTATCTGCTCCAATATGAAAGCGACCACTCTTATGGACGTTTACAATACAGTAAAAGGCACGGGCGGCGAGGAAATAACGCTTGATGAAGAAACAATTCTTAAAGCACGTAAATGTATTGACAAAATGATTGAATTGGGCGAATAGTATGACTGCTATGAATAATTCAAAGGTTTTAATAGCAATGAGCGGCGGCGTGGATTCTTCCGTTGCCGCTTTTCTTTTAAAGAATAACGGATATGAATGTCACGGCGCAACAATGTCTTTGCTCTCGGACAATTCGGGCGATATTGACGATGCAAAGAAAATTGCCGACGCATTGGGCTTTCCTTTCAGCGTATTTGATTTTCAAAAAGAATTTAAGACTTTCGTTGTTGAAGAGTTCGTAAAGGCTTATACTTTGGGCAAAACGCCGAATCCATGCATTTTCTGCAACAAAAATCTTAAATTTGCCGAAATGCTGAAAAAGGCTGACGAGCTTCAGTGCAAATGCCTTGCAACAGGTCATTACGCAAGGGTGGAGCTTGACGAAAACACGGGAAAGTATGTATTGAAAAAGGCAAAGGACACATCAAAAGACCAAAGCTACGTGCTTTATATGCTTACGCAGGACATTCTTTCAAGGCTTTTATTGCCGCTGGGCGATTTTTTAAAACCCGAAATCCGCAAAATCGCAGAGGAAAACGGTCTTGTAACCGCTCACAAGTCTGACAGTCAGGACATTTGCTTTGTGCCGAACGGCGACTATGCCGCATTTATCGAAAACTATCTCGGCAAACAATTTCCGCAGGGCAATTTTGTGCTTCGTGACGGAACGGTTCTTGGGAAAAATAAAGGGATAATCCATTACACCCTCGGTCAGAGGAAAGGACTCGGCGTGTCATATACAAAACCGCTTTTTGTCTGCGAAATAAACACCGAAACAAATAATGTTGTCCTCGGCGATAATGAGGATTTGTTTACCGATACCTTAAAGGCGGAAAATGTCAACATTATTTCGGGTGCAGACTTAAAAGAACCCATACGCTGTAAGGCGAAAATCCGTTATAAGCATACAGAAAGCCCCTGCACAGCTTTTGTTGATAGCAACGGAATTTTGAATGTTAAATTTGACGAGCCGCAAAGAGCAGTCACAAAAGGTCAGGCAGTAGTGCTTTATGACGGCGACACAGTCCTCGGCGGCGGCGAAATAATTTAATATATCCATTTCGGCTCCCTTGTGCAAAGGGAGCTGTCTTTGCTTTATCAAAGACTGAGGGATTGTTAAATTGTATGGAATTTAATTTTGCATTCCGCCCCTCATCAGTCACTTCGTGACAGCTTCTCCCGAGGGAGAAGCCTTATTTTGCCTTCTCCTTGAGGAGAAGGGGGACCGCCTTGGCGGTGGATGAGGTGTTTTCATCATATTAAGTAGAAAAAACGAAAAAAATCTACATTTTTCACAGACACTTTCATTTTTCTCCCGTCTTACTGTATGAAAAACAAAATTAAAAGGAGAATGTACTATGTTCTGGAAAAGAAAAGAAAACGCTGAATCTGACAAAAGAAAAAAAATTAAAAATGTTGCATTGCTTGATTTGACGAATTATACTCCGCAGGCGCTTCGCAATATTAAATCAATATCCTGCGTGGCGTGTGTCTTGGTCGCTGACGGAGATGATGAGTATACAGAGGCGCTTTCGCAAATTGAATTTGAATGTGTCGCCAGTACAATTACCGTTCCGCACGGCAAAGAAATTGCCACAGTAAACGGCTCTGCACGGCTCACTAACGAAACCGTAAAAAATGATACAATCTATATGGTAAACGGCTTTGCGCTTATTTATGATTTGTCCGCCGATAGAAATATAAGCCTTATTGTAAACGGTACGGCTCTTGTTCAAAAAGGCTCTAAGGTAAATATTCTTAATACAAACGGCGAGGTTATTACAGAAGAGTTTGACTTTGACAAATTGAAATTTGTTGACAATAAGCTGTATATTGACGCAAACTTTGTAAAAGAGTGTGAAGTCGGCACAATTGCCATGGCGGACAACAAAATTTATATTGACGACAGCGTTACAGCCGATATGCTCCGTGAAAAAGAAATCCGTTTTATTTCAGGCAACAAGATAATCTGTCGAAAAGAACTATGGGGATATGTTCAGAATAATGCTCATATCGGCAATAAAATTGCAGAGTCCGATGAGATAAAAAAAGAGAGCAAGAAAAAAAGAAAGTAAAGCCGAAAATTGGGCTGTGGGGTGAGGACTTGACCGCAAGAGAAGAATTTGAAATAATTTATGCAGAAAAAGAAAAAGCGGTCAAGTCTTACTTTCGCAAGCGTGTGCCGCAGGGAGAGGTTGACGATTTAACTCAGCAGACCTTTTTAAAGCTGTGGGCATATCTTTCGGGAGTGCAAAATGTCCGCTCTTACAAAGCGCTTGTCTTTACCGTGGCAAAAAGCGTGCTTACGGATTATTACCGAAAAAAGGGCAATTTCATTTCGCTTGAGGAGTCGGCGGAAAACCTTTCGGCTCTCTATTCCGTAGATTTTGAAGATACCGTAGTAATGCGTTCACTGTTAGCCACTCTCACTCCCGAAGAAAAGACGATTATAGACTTAAAAGCAAAAGGGTATTCAAGCGGTGAAATCGGCAAAATCTTCGGCATTTCCGCCTCAGCAGTGCGCACAAGACTGCAAAGCATAAGAAAAAAGTTGAAATAAAGTATGGGACGATGCCCTCTGTCGAGATTAACAAAGCCTCTCGGCTCCCTTGAAAGTGGAGCTGTCGAGTGTTAGCAAGACTGAGGAGTTAAATCCTTTTTGTGGCAGTCCGATCCCTCGGCTCCCCTGAAAGGGGAGCTGTTGAGCGTCAGCGAGACTGAGGGGTTAATTTCTTTAAAAATGACCCCTCTGTCAACTTCGCCCCGTCTCCATTACTCGCCTGCCGGCTCAGACAGCGTTAATTCGGCATCCACCTGGTGCCCACGCCTTTTCAGGTGCGACAAGCGCAGGGCGAGAATCTTGCTCCCATCGTGTAGGGACAGCCGATCTCGGCTGTCCTTTTTTTGTGCCTGCATACTTGTTTTATCATTTGCATTTTCCTTTTCACTATATATTTACAAAATATATCTTTTTTGGTACAATAAATTGAGAGGTGATTTTTTGAAAAAAGTTAATCTTAACGGTAAATGGAATTTAACCTATGAAGGCTTTGGCAAAAGTATTGAGGTTACTGTCCCGTGCGACAATTACACACAGCTCCTGCTTGCAGGGGAAATTCCCGACCCGTTTTATAAGGACAATGAGGAAAAGGTGCAGTGGATAGGCACAAAGGATTGGTCTTATTCACGCACATTTACATTAACAAAGGAAGAGCTGTCAAAAAGAAAGGTCTTGCTTTCCTGTGATTGTCTTGACACGCTTTGTGACATTTTTTTAAACGGTCAAAAAATAGGCGAGGGCAAAAACGCCCATATAAAATATGAATTTGACATAAAGAAAACGGCAGTCGAGGGCGAAAATGAGCTTAAAATCGTTTTCCGTGCGCCCGTTAATTATGCTTTAAAAAGGCAAAAAGAAAATCCGCTTCCTAAAAACAACAATGGAACAGACGGCATTGCCTATATCCGCAAGCCACATTGCCATTTCGGCTGGGACTGGGGCATTTCAGCGCCCCTTTCGGGCATACTCGGCGATATAGAGGTTCTCGCATTTGACAGCAGAATTGAATATCTTGACATTCGCCAAATCCATGAAAATGGCACGGTTACGCTTAAAATCAGCGCCGACATAGACGGCGAGGGCGAATATTCCGGCAAGGTAATCTGTCCCGACGGCAAAGAATTTGATTTTACCGGCGACAGCGAAATTCTTATTGAATCCCCGTCGCTTTGGTGGACAAGAGAGCTTTCGGGCAAGGATAAACAGTCGCTTTATACTGTTGCGGCGACACTTGACGGCGAAACGGTTACAAAGAAAATCGGACTTCGCACAGTGCGCTTGAACCGTGACAAGGACGAATTCGGCGGTAATTTCAGCATTGAGCTTAACGGCGTGCCGATTTTTGCCAAGGGCGCTAACTACATAATTCCCGATGCGCTAATAGGCAGAGCCACAAACGAAACGGTTGACTATTACCTTGACAGTGCGGTTTCGGCAAATTTCAATATTCTTCGTATTTGGGGCGGAGCAAATTACGGCAGTGATTATTTCTATTCGCAGTGCGACGAAAAAGGTATTCTTATTTGGCAGGACTTTATGTATGCGTGCCTTATGTACCCGTTTTATGAAGAAGATTTCCTCGAAAACTGTCTTGCCGAGGCACGTCAGAATGTTAAGCGAATGAGAACGCATCCGTCTTTGGCTCTTCTTTGCGGTAACAACGAGCTTGAGGCAATGTTCTCTTATATGCCTGAAACAATGAAAATTGTTAAATGGTACAAAAAGTTCTTCTATGAGATTTTAGCTGACGAGGTAAAGAACATCGACGCCGATATTCCGTATATTCCTACCTCTCCCATAGGCGAGGAGTGCAGAAAAGGCGTAACAGGCGACGAGTTCGGCGATACGCATATGTGGAATGTCTGGCACGGACTGAAGCCTTTGAACTATTACCGCAAGCGTATGACACGTTTTTGCAGTGAATTCGGTCTTGAGTCGCTTCCTTCAATGGATGCAATCCGTACCTTTGCCGAGGAAAAAGACTACGGAATAGAAACCGAGATTTTCAACGCCCACCAAAAGTGCAAGGGCGGAAATCCCAAAATGCTCTTCTATTTATATGAAAAATTCAACGAGCCTGAAAAGTTTGAGGATTTGGTCTATTTAACAGGGCTTATTCAAAAGGAATGTATTGCCGACGCTACCGAGCATTGGCGAAGAAACAGGGGGCGTTGCAACGGCTCGATTTTCTGGCAATATAACGACAACTGGCCCGCACCTTCGTGGTCGTCGGTTGACTATACAGGCAAATGGAAACCGCTTCAATACTGTGCAAAGCATTTCTTTGAGCCTGTCTGCGTGTCTGTTGAGGACAGAGAGAACGATTTCTCAATTTACTGCATAAACGACTCATTGGATATTGTCAGCGGAATTGTAAAATATTCTCTTTGTACCTTGGACGGCAAGACGGTATTTAAAAATGAAATAAGTACAGTTTTACAGCCGCTTTCAAGCAAGCTTATTATCAACGGCAATCTTCACAATGCAAATCCTAAGGACATTTACCTGAATGTTAAATTTTTTGTTGACGGCGAATGTATATCCGAGCGCACAAAGATTTTTGTTCCCGATAAGGATTTAAAGCTTAAAAAAGCCAATATTAAAAAGACCGTATCCTATGAAAACGGACTTTTGACCGTTAAAATATCAGCGGATACCTTCTGCCGAAGTGTGATGATAGATATTGAAGATTTCAAAACGCCGTTTTCCGATAACTATTTTGACCTTCTGCCGAATGAGGAAAAGATTATTACGGTTAAAACCGATAAGGAATACACAGAAAATGACGTCACAGTTAAATCTCTTTGCGATGTAGCTGTAAAGGGAAATTCCCTTAAGAGCAGTCTTTTCAGACTTAAATTTGCGGTAAAGCCTGAGAATATCGCCAACAGTGTTTGGTATTCAACCAATTGACGTTTTATATTGCATTTGTATTTATAATTTGATATAATTCAATTACATTTATGTGGAAGAGGAGATTTTAATATGTTTTGTAGTAAATGTGGAGCAAATAATGCGGACGGAGCAAAATTTTGCATCGGTTGCGGCGCAAGCCTTTCAGAGCCTGTTCAGCCCACAGCGCCTGTTCAGCCCACAGCGTCTGTTCCGCCTGTAACACCGGTTCCGCCTCAGAACCCCAAGAAGAAAAAAACAGGACTTATTATCGGTATAGTTGCCGGTGCAGTTGCTTTAATTGCAGTGATTTCCGTTATTGTTTTATTTGCTTCTAAAGATAAGAACGGGGAAAAGAACAACGAATCCTCTAAGCCGAGGGTTGAGGATACCGTTAACAGCAATGAAGAGAATAATAGCAGTGATGTTCCTCAAACCGATTTAGTTGATACCAAGCATGACAGCAAGGTAGTCGGCAAATGGAAATGCGTAATGTCTGAAGATATCGGCGACGGAGCAGTTCTTGAAATGATTGCATATTTTGATTTCACTGCAGACGGCAGATGCAAGATTTATTTTGATTCTGACGAAGTTGAAAAGTCTATAACAGAAAGCTTATATTCTGCTTTCAACAAAGAAATCGGCGGCAGTTATACTAAGGCTCAAATTGATGAATTATTGGCGAAGTCGGGTCAGGATTCAATTAAGAAAATGGTTGACGGCTTTATGAAGGAATTCAGAAAAGATATGGATACAGACGGTTATTGGGAAACCGAAAACGGAATGATGTATACATGGGACAAAACACAGAAAAAGGGCGACGAAGAGCCTGATAAATATACTGTTTCCGAAGACGGAAAAACAATAACTGTTGTTGAAGACGAAAATACAACCTTCACTCTTGAAAGGGCATAATCTTTAAAAATATAAAAATACAGCGTAAGTGACATTGCCGTTAAATTTTTTGTGAGTCAGCAGAAAAGGGGGATTCACTTAAAAGCAGTCTTTTCAGACTTGAATTTGCGGTAAAGCCTGAAAATATCGCCGACAGCGTTTGGCATTCCGTAAATCAGAACGATTTATTTGAGGAGAATTGAAAATAATGGTTGGAAAAACAATTAAAAAATATGCAGACGAAAAAGGGCTTACCGTTAAAAACGGAATAGCGTATGGAGTATACGGCGGGTATATGATTTCTTTAAATGAGGGCAGCGGTTATAAAGCTCTTTCAGTTGCCGTAAGTTTTAATGACGAAAATTCCTATTCGGCTCTCGGAGCTTATCTCAGCGATGCAAACATACGCAAATGCTACAGAATAACAAATCATCAGCTTAATAACAACTCCGTTACTATATTGTTTTTTGACAAAAAAGGAACTATTGACAAAATCGCTGAGTTTACAGACACATTATGCAGTAAACTGGCAGAGCTTGGGGGACTGGGCGCTGATTATTGCAGCTCCTGTAAAATGCCTCTTGACAGTGCGTCCGCTTTAAAAGCGAGTATGAATGACACGGTTTATTTGCTTCACGAGGGCTGTTTTGTAAAGGATAATGAGAATTTTACCATAGCAAAAGAAACTGTTGCTATGAAGGGCAGCGTTCCCAAAGGTATTGTAGGTGCGCTTCTCGGCGCGGCGCTCGGCGCAATTCCGTGGGCAATAGCTTACTATTACGGCTGGTTTGTTGCTCTTTTGGGACTTGTTATAGGTCTTGCAGCCAAAAAGGGCTATGAGCTTTTAGGAGGTAAAGAAAGCCGCGCAAAAGGTATCGTTTTGATTATAGCGACAATTTTCGGCGTGTTTTTAGGCGAGTCAATGGCGCTTATTTATGTAATGTATTCAGCTTACACAACGGACCCGCAGTACGCCGCTTACAGCATAACGCTTTTTGACACAGTAAGAGCATATTTTTCGTTGCTGTTTACAAATTCAGAGCTTATGTCAGAGATAATAGGCGATGTTTTGTTCGGTCTTGTTTTTGCGGCTTTGGGAATGTATCAGATTATTATTGCCGCATTTAAATCAACGGGCAAAAAGGCAAATACGCTTACCAAATTAGACTGATATAATAAGAAAAATTACGGAGGAGTATGATGTTCCATACTCCTCCGATTTTTGCTTTCACAGTACTGTCTTGTGATTTGATTTTATAAAAACAGCTTAATTATTTCATTGGCAGGGGCGAGATACGAGGGGACAGCAGTGTCAAGTAATTGCTTTACAGTGGTAATATCCGATTCTGAAATCTCACCGATTTTTTGAAAAACACTGCCGACAGCTTCCGTGTATCCTAAAGCAATCATTCCTCTCGCGTTATCGCCCAGGGCAAAATATTTTCCGATTGCCAATGCTCCGACAGAAAAATCGCCGACAGCTATTGCACCGAGAGAAATAATACCCAGACTTATTGACCCCACTGCGAATATGCCGACGGAAAAACTGCCTGCGGACAGAATGCCCAAAGCAAACAAGCCAATCGAGATCAAGCCGACAGAGAAAAGACCGAAGGATAACAGTCCTATTGACAGCATACCGAGAGAAACTATTCCCGTTGCTTTTAAGCCGATTGCAATCACTCCGCGGGCGTTTAAGCCCACTGCAATAAAGCCTCTTGCGTTTCTGCCGATATGCCACAGCGGCAGACCGAATACTGTTTTTTCGCTTTTTCTTTCGCGAAGACGTTTGGGAAAAATCGGGCTTTCCGCATTAGAGGGACTTGCGGCGTTCCGCTTTTCTCCGTCTTTGAGTAAATGGTCAAGCGTGCAGTTAAACAACTCGCTTATTCGTATCAGCTTGTCGGTTTCGGGATATGCAATATTGCTTTCCCATTTACTGATTGACTGTCTTGATACCCCGAGAATATCCGCCAGCTGTTCCTGTGTGTAGTTGTTTTCTTTTCTCAGCTTAGATAATTTATCGCCGAATGTCATAATCTGCTCTCCAATCAAAATAACCGTTTCTATTTATAATAAACTATTACTTCCTGAAATACCATCAACAATTAAGCGCAAAATGTAAACCGAGGGTTGCATTTTGCACTTTTATAAGTTTATTCAATTCGTGTTATATTTTAATTCCGATGCAAAACTCCTTGTCAGCAGAAACAATTTTTATGTCGGAAATCGAACCGATTTTAGCTTCGCCGTCAAACTTTACGGGCGTGTAATTGGCGGTGTATCCGAATGAAAGCCCGTCTTTTTGCTTGCCTTCAACCAAAACGCCGAGAGTTTTACCGATTTGCTCTCTTAAAAAATCTTTCCTTATTTTCTCGGCTGTTTCCGAAAGCGCTTTGACTCTTTGCGCTTTAACTGCACGGCTTACCTGACCGTCCATTTTGTCCGCGGGCGTACCGCTGCGTCGTGAATAGGGGAAAATATGTATTTTTTCAAAGCCGATTTTCTCTGCAAATTTTCTCGTTTCTTCAAAATTCTCGTCGGTTTCATAGGGAAAACCTACCATTATGTCGGTTGTGAGTGCAGCGCCGTCAAATTTGTCCCTCAGTACAGCGCAAAGATGCTCATATTCCGCCGCCGTATAATGCCTGTTCATTTTTTTGAGAATTTTATCACATCCGCTTTGAAGTGAAATGTGGAACTGCGGACACAGCTTTTTGCATTCTGACATTTTTTCAATCAGAGCGTCTGTAAGGTGGTCAGGCTCAAGTGAGCCGAGTCTTATTCTCTTAACATTTTCATTTTCAGCGGCGGCGAAAATTGCGTCGGCAAGGGTTAAGCCCGTACCCTTACCGTATGCGGAAAGGTTAATCCCGACAAGTACAATTTCGGAATATCCGTTTTCCGTTAAATGCAAAACCTCTTGCTTTACAGTGTCAATATCCTTTGAACGCACACGTCCTCTGGCTTTCGGAATAATGCAGTATGAGCAAAACCTGTCACAGCCGTCCTCAATTTTAACAATTGCCCTTGTCCTTTCTTCAAAATCCGTAATGCCCGAGCTGTAAAACTCTTCTCCGCTTTCGTGCTGATTTAAGTGTAAAATTCTGCCGTGCGAAATAAAATATTCATTCAAGGAGGGGACAAGCAGATGGTTGTTTTTATTGCCGAGAACAATGTCGGCTTCAGTAAGCTTTTCTGCCATTTCGGGAAATGACTGTGGCATACAGCCCGTAAGCACGGTAATGCAGTCAGGGTGTTCCGATTTGAAATGGCGCACGCACTGCCTCGTTTTCCTGTCGCTTTCGCTTGTAACCGTGCAGGAGTTTATAACGAAAATATCAGCCTCATTTTCATTTTCCGTGAGCATATATCCGTTTCTTACTGCGTCCTCGCGCATTTCCTGTGTTTCATACTGATTAACCTTACACCCTAAGGTGTGAAAAAATATCTTCATCTCTGTATCACCTGAAAATTTCGTCCGTCTTTAGCGGTTTGCCGACAGGCAGAAGCCAAAGGGTCATAAAAATTCTGTTAAAATTATTACATATAATTATTTTAACATATTTAAAAAATTTTTCATATACTATTTGCCGATTTTCATATATTTTTTCGGAGGGATATATATGAAAAAGCTTTTATCAATTGTTTTAAGTATTTTTTTATGCGCATTTTGCACGCTTCCGGCATTTTGCGAGGAAAATAATGCGCTTTTGGATTCGCTGACTGCCAAATCCTGCGTGCTGATGGACTTGAATTCAGGAGAAATTCTTTTGGCAAAAAATGAAAATGAAAAACTGCCGCCTGCGTCAATTACGAAGATTATGACGCTGCTTTTGTGCTTTGAAGCGATTGACAACGGTATGCTCTCTCTTGACGACACCGTAACCGCAAGTACTAACGCATCAAAAAAAGGCGGCTCGCAGATTTGGCTTAAAGAAAATGAAACTATGACAGTGAATGAACTTTTAAAAGCGACTGTTATCGCCAGCGCCAATGACGCCTGCACGGCATTGGGAGAAAAAATAGCAGGCGATGAAGAAGCGTTTGTAGTAATGATGAATGAACGGGCAAAGGAATTAGGACTTCAGAACACAAATTTTGAAAATTGCTCGGGTCTTGACGATACAGCGGAAAATCATTATTCTTCTGCACTCGACATTGCCGTTATGAGCCGTGAGCTTATGAAGCATAAGAAAATAAAGGACTATACTTGCATTTGGATGGACTCGCTGCGAGGGGGCGAAACACAGCTTGTAAATACAAATAAGCTGATTAGATTTTACGAGGGCGCAACGGGTCTTAAAACGGGTACAACCTCAAAGGCAGGACACTGCATAAGCGCGACTGCCGAGCGAAACGGGGTGAAGCTTTGCGCAGTAATTCTCGGGGCAGACACAGGCGACCACCGCTTTGAAGAGGCAAAAAAGCTTTTAAATTACGGTTTTGCAAATTACACAGTATTTACCCCCGTGTTTGATGAAGCCCTGATAACTAATGTAAACGTACTGTATGGTAAAACTGCTTCAATTGCGCCGAAAGTGGTTCCTGCCGAAAGCTCACTTTTGCCGAAAGGCAGCGAAACATCTGTAACACAGCGTGTCGATTTGTGCGTTGACGTTGAGGCTCCCGTTGAAAAAGGGCAGATACTTGGCTACATTTACTATGAAATAGACGGGAAAGAGATAGCTGTTTCTCCGATAATAAGCGAGGAGAGCGTTGAACGCAAAACATTTTTATATATTTTATATTCGATTTGGCGTTCCTTTGCCGCAGGAAATAATTTCTAAAAAGTTTTGATTATGTACATTTGTCAATGATGTGAGACCAAGTTTAGAAAAAATAAAAGAAGAACGA
>CANARN010000044.1 GCA_947364045.1 uncultured Clostridia bacterium | reverse complement strand
GCCTTGTGGTATTCTTTTCGACATTCGGGACAGCCGATTGAATTTATCTCTAAGCTCAGTCCGTCAATTCCGAGATAGTTGAATATCTCATTTGCAAGTGAAATAACCTCTGCGTCAGCCGCCGGCTCACCCGCGCCGAAGCATTCAATTCCGAACTGGTGGAATTCACGAAGTCTGCCCGCCTGCGGCTTTTCGTAACGGTAGCAAGAGGTAAGATAATAAATTTTCTGCGGCAAAGCCTCATTGAAAAGTCCATGCTCCAAAAAAGCCCTTACAGCACCCGCCGTTCCCTCGGGACGAAGGGTGATTGAACGCTCGCCTTTATCAAGAAAAGTGTACATTTCTTTTTGAACAACGTCCGTGGTTTCGCCTACTCCTCTTTGGAAAAGCTCCGTATGCTCAAAAACGGGAGTGCGCATTTCACGGAAGCCGAAATTCTCCGCTGTTTCGCGCATTGCGCTTTCAACGTAACTGACTTTATAGCTATCCTTCGGCAGCGTGTCCTGCGTGCCTTTAATTGCGTTTGTAATAAGTGCCAATTGAATCACCATAGCCTTTCGGGCAACAAATAATTTACTCAAAAATCACCTAATTGTCCTGTGTTGCCTGAACAGGCATTAACGGTGATTTCAGCCGTCTCAAAATATAACCGTTAAGCATATTTTGAGGACAATATAATTTAAACAGTGTGAAGCTTCACACTATTCCCTCAATATCTGTAAATAGGTGAGCCTCCCGAAAGGGAGGCTAATCCTGAAATTTATTTTTTCGGATTTATGATATCTCTCCAGTCAAGGTCGCCTCGGTCAAGCGCGTGAATAAGTGCCTCCGCAGTAGCAATATTGGTAGCTACCGGAATATTGTGAACGTCGCAAAGCCGAAGCAAAGTATTGTCCTTAGGTTCATGGGGTTTAGGCGAAATAGGATCTCGGAACATTAAAAGCAGATCTATTTCATTGCAGGCAATTCTTGAGCTGATTTGCTGGTCGCCGCCCTGAGAGCCGCTTAAAAACTGCATAATTTTAAGCCCGGTTGCCTCTGAAACTATTTTTCCTGTTGTGCCTGTTGCACAAAGATTATGCCGAGAAAGTATTCCGCAATACGCAATACAAAACTGTGTCATCAATTCTTTTTTTGAGTCATGCGCCATAAGTGCAATGTTCATATACCTGCCCTCACTTTTTTATAATTTTATTGATAATCGAATAATTACCAAGATAATAATACCAAAAAATACAAACTATTTCAATAGTTTAGAGATAAAGTTTTACATCTTTTCCCAAAATTCTTTCCGCAATACGCGAAAACGCCTGATTTGTACGCTTTAAAAGCGGATATACCCTGAAATCTGACGCAATATTTAAGCCTTTATCCATCGGAACAGCGCCCAAAAGCCGTAAATACGTTTTGTCAACAGCCTCGTTGGGATTTGCCTGCCTGCCTTTTTTCATTTGCCGTAAATCTGTCTTATTAAGCACAAGACGTATGCTGTTTTCATCTTTACCGCTCTTTACAAGGCTTTCACCCGTAATGTACGCCGCGCGTAAGGACACGCTGTCAGGCGTTGCAATGACAATAATTTCATCTGAGCATTCAGCATAAATTCCGGTAAGCTCATTAAGCCCTGCGGGAGCGTCTATAATAATGAAATCGTACATTTCGCCGTAACAGGATATAAGACTGCGGAATTTGTCGGTATTTAACGAATCGGAAAGAGAAACGGGAGATGCAAGCAAATGGAGATTATCGGAGGCAAAAAGACGCGCTTTTTCTTTATTACAGCGGTCAAAAATCACATCTGCCCAATCAAAAACAACCATACTGTCAAGCCCCAGAAGAATGTCGAGAGAGCGAAACGAAATGTCGCCGTCAATTAAGAGAACTTTTTTATTTTTTGATAAAGCCTTTCCGATATTCGCGCAAAATGTAGATTTTCCCACACCGCCTTTACCTGAAAGAACCGTAATCACTCTTGCCAAACAAAACGCCTCCCGATTTTTATCACTGCTGTCTATCTAATATACCACAAAATTCAAGCCTGTAAAAGTGTTTTTTCAAAAATTACAAATAAAAACAGTATTCGATTAAATACTTTTTCTTTTGCCTTTCTGTTTTCGGCAAAATAATGACAGCAGGACAAGTATAATAAACTATACACATAAAATATATACGTAAACGTGCCGACAGTCACAAAATCCGAAAAAAACCGACAGAGGTGAGAATATGGAAGACCGCAAAATTGAATTTGCAGGGGAAGAGAGCGTAAAAATCCCCGATTTTTTAAAGAACGCTGTAACTCAAGGCGCATTTTTCGGAATAGCCGCCGTTTTAGCCTCGGGAAAAAGCGAAATAATCTCTCCGCTTGCTCTGTCTTTTTGCTCAGGCTGTAAAAGGAAATATCTGATTTTCTCTGTTTTGGGAAGCATTTTCGGCTATCTGATATCCAGCGAATATGTAAATTCTTTCCGTTTTGCAATGGCAACATTTATTGTCTGCATTTTAAGAGTTTATCTGCACACCTTTCCTTCAAAACGCGACAGTATTATTTTGCCCGCCTTGATATCCGCATTTTCAGTCGCATCAACGGGCGCGGCAGTAATGATAATTTCCCCGTTCAGCTCAAAACTGCTGTTTTCTACCATTGCAGGAAGTATTGCCTCCTTCGGCGGAGCATATTTTTTCGCACTCGCGTCACATTCCTTTAAAAAAGTACGCGAAAACATTCAGCTTTTGCCCAAGGATTTAACTGCGCTTTCCATTTCGGCTGTTATAATTTTTTCATCGCTCGGAAGACTGCGTTTCTACGGTATTTCAATCGGCGGAGTCGGCGGCGCTCTTTGCATTATTATTTTTGCATATCTTTTTCACGAAAGCGGCGGAGCGCTGACGGGAATCGGCGGAAGCGTCGGCTCATTTTTTGCGGGAAACAACCCTTTAAGCTTTTCTTTCAGTATTGCGGGGCTTTTTGCAGGTATGTTTTCCTATTCGGGAAAATTTTTGTGCGCAATGGCATATGTTTTCGCTTACGGCGCATCCTTTGTTTATCTCGGCGGCGGAACAGACAAATTAGGGTTGCTCATTGAATCCGCCATAGCGTCTGTAATTTTCATACTTATCCCAAAAAAAGCATTGAAAAAAATTAAAACTGCTCTGTCATTAAAATCCGAGGACTCTGAGGACAGCGTAATACTGAAGCAGCGGTTAAGACTTATCGGCGATGCGCTTTCACATACCAAATCCACCGTTTCAAAGGTTTCCGAAATGCTCTCGCAAAAAGCTCCTGCCGACACAGCGGGCGTTTATTTGCGTGTACGTGACTCTGTTTGTTCAGGATGCGGCGGATACTCTTCCTGCTGGGGCAGAGAAATATCAAAAACAGTTGAGGGCTTTGACGAAATGCTTGACGGTGTGCGGAAAAACGGCAGTATTACACCGTCGTCTTCTCCGCCGTTTATTTCGTCGAAATGTATTCGCATTATGTCACTGTGCGACAGCTTTAACAAAAGCTACTCGTCTTATTCCGCACGGTTTGCGGCAGAAGGGAGAATAAACGAAATGAGAAAAATAACATCTGACCAATATGACAGCTTCTGCCTGATGATAAACGATGTTCTTGACGGCTTTGAAAGCAGCTTGCACTCTGTTCCAGCAGTTTCCACAAAGCTTTCCTGCGCGGTTGAAGGGCTGGGCGTAAACGCAGCTGCCACATACTGTGAAAATGAGCTTGGAAAATCTCTTATTAATCTTGAACTGCCCTCGGATTGCGCTGTCAGTGATGAAGACATTTCCGACTGTATCAGCTCGGCGCTTGAAAAAGATTTCCCTGCTCCAGTAACGGTCAAAGGGGAAAACAAAAAAATGCTTTTTCTTTGGGAGAAGCCCCAATTTGATATAAAATGTGATTATTTTCAAATTTCAGCAGATTCAGGTGATATTTGCGGCGACTGCTTTGACGCATTTTACGACGGAAAGGGCGGATTTGCGGCGGTCCTCAGCGACGGAATGGGTACAGGCTCGCGTGCGGCGGTGGACTCAACTCTTGCTTTAAGTCTTTTGTCACGGCTTATTCTTGCCGGTTTTTCATTCCCCTGCGCTATGAAGCTTGTAAACTCCGCGCTTCTCATTAAAAGTCACGAAGAATCCCTTGCAACGCTTGATATTTTAAAGCTGGATTTATATACGGGAAAAGCTGTTATTTACAAAGCCGGAGCCACTGTTTCTCTTATAAAACGGAAAGGCAAAATAAGCGAAATAAAACGCTCTGCAATGCCCGTGGGAATCTTACGTGAGGCTCAGTTCGGCTCGCTTTCAGGTACGCTTTACAAAGGCGATACCGTTGTGCTGATGTCTGACGGGGCGGCGGATTTCGCCCTCTCAGAAATTAAAAACGAGCTGTTAAAATCAACCGATACTGACGACCTTCCCGAACGGCTTTGCACTGTTGCAAAATCCAAAATGACAGAAAAAAGCGACGATATTACCGTCGCCTGTATAAAAATAATATAAGTTTTAAATCGAAAGAAGCAATTAGATAATTTTCTTCTAAATGTGATAAAACGCCTAAGTTAAAAATAATCTATTATGCTAAACATTAAGCGGAGTACAAAAATGTACTCCGCTTTTTATTTTATTTTTAACTTTTAATCCTCTAAGCTTTTAATTATGCTCTCGAACTGTTTGCTATCGCAAAGCTCAATAGCACCCTTGTCAACAAGGCTTGCATTTTTCGGGTCAATCGGAAGCTTTGCAAGAACGGGAATATCCATTTCCTTTGCAACCTCGTCCAGCTTGCTTTCGCCGAAAATGCTGTGCTTTTTGCCGCAGTCGGGACATTCGTAATAGCTCATATTTTCAACTATGCCGAGAATCGGAATGTTCATCATCTTCGCCATATTGTAAGCCTTTTTAACAATCATTGTAACAAGGTCCTGAGGCGTTGTAACAATGATTATACCGTCAACGGGAAGGCTCTGGAAAACAGTAAGCGGAACGTCGCCTGTTCCGGGGGGCATATCAACAAACATATAATCAACATCGCCCCAAACAACCTCCTGCCAGAACTGGTGAATAACGCCCGAAATTACGGGACCCCTCCAAACAACGGGCTGATCCTCTTTTTCAAGCAGTAAATTAACGCTCATAACCCTAACGCCGAGGTTTGACTCTCTGGGGTAAAGTCCCGTTTCGTCACCCTCTGCATTGCCGTGAATACCAAATCCCTGCGGAATTGACGGTCCTGTAATGTCCGCGTCAAGAACCGCCGCCTGCTTGCCCATTGTCTGCGCAGTTACAGCGAGCATTGACGTAACAAGGCTTTTACCTACTCCGCCCTTACCGCTTACAACTGCAATAACCTTTTTAACACTGCTCATTTCATTAAGCGGAATGTGCAAATCCTGCTTTTCTCTGCTGTCGCAGTTTTCCGAACAACTGCTGCAATTTCCGTTACAACTCATAACTGATATCTCCTTTATTTTCCTACACAAAAATGTGCAAATATTTCATTAACAACCGTTTCAGTTGCTTTTTCACCTGTTAACACAAGCAGATTTTCAATTGCGCTGTCAAGGCAAACCGTGACTGCGTCCATTGTAAGCCCGATTTTCAGAGCTTCTTCTGCTTCCTTTAACGCTGTCAGAGCATTTTTACAGCAGTTAAGCTGACGCTCGTTAATTAAAGAAGCGGCTCCCGTGTCGAAATTTGCCGTGCCGAGAAGCTCCGCAACCGCTTCGGAGAGCTGCTCTTTTCCATTCCCTGTTTTAGCTGAGATAAAAACTAACTTACGAAAATTTCCGTCCAATTCATCTATTAGATAATTTTCAACTAAATCTGTTTTATTTATTATTCCTATTGAATTTTTGTTTTTGCAAAGCGCAATTAACCGCCTGTCATCATCCGAAAGAGGTCTGCTTGCATCAAAAACCGCCAATACAAGCTGTGCATTTTGAAGCCTTTTTACTGCTCTTTCAACGCCTATGCTTTCAACTGCGTCGTCTGTTTCCCTTACGCCTGCGGTGTCTGACAAATGCAGTACTATTCCGCCAAGCGTTACAGTATCCTCAACAATGTCACGGGTCGTTCCCTCAATTTCAGTAACTATTGAACGCTCAGTACCGGAAAGAAGGTTCATCAGAGTTGATTTTCCCACGTTCGGTCTGCCCACAATCGCTGTGTCAACACCCTCAATTATTATCTTGCCCGTGTCATAGTTATTTATTAACTTTTCAAGACTTTCTATACTGCTTCTAATGTCGCCGCCCAAATTTTCGCTTGAAAGCTCTTCGATTTCTTCATAAGGATAATCAACCCAAGCGGACAGCAACGCCATATCGTAAAGCAATTTATCGCTTATTTTCTTAATTTCTTTAAAAAGTCCGCCCTCTAAAATTCCGAGAGCAATTTTTTCAGCCTCTTCGCCCTGCGCCGATATTATATTCATAACAGATTCAGCGCCGGTTAAATCCATTTTGCCGTTAAGAAAGGCACGCTTTGTAAATTCGCCCGGCTCTGCGGGAACTGCGCCTGCCGAAAGAGCGGCTCTGAGAACTCTTTTTGTTATATAAAGTCCGCCGTGGCAGGAAATTTCAACAACATCCTCACCCGTGTAGCTTTTCGGCGCTCTGAAAAGAAGAGCCACAGCAGTGTCAAGCGTCTGTTCACCGTCAACAGCTTTTCCGTAAAGCGCAGAGTAGCCCGATATATCGGCAATTTTCTTACCGCTTACCGAACTGAAAATACTGTCTGCAATTTGAATTGCGTTTTCACCGGAAATGCGGACAATGCCTATTCCGCCTGCTGCCATTCCCGTTGAAACAGCGGCAATAGTACTCATAAAAACTCCTTTTTACCGTTTGCTTTCCCTTAAATCTTTAAAAAATGAGGTTAATATTTCAGAACATTCCGTTTGGAGCAAACCGCCTTCAAAACAAGGCTTATGAGTAAAATCAACATCAAAAAGCCTCGCCTTTGATATAACCGCTCCGTTTTTCGAATCAAATGCTCCGAAATACACATTCTTTATTCTCGAATTTATTATTGCGCCTGCGCACATCGGGCAAGGCTCTAAGGTAACGTACAAGTCACATTTCCAAAGCCGCCAACCGCCTAAATTTTCACAGGCAGAATTTATCGCTTCTATTTCTGCATGATGTAAAGCATTTTTTACAGTTTCACGGCGGTTTCGCCCTTCACCGACAATTTCGCCGTCACACACAACTACTGCGCCGACAGGCACTTCGCCCTCAGAAGCGCTTAATTTTGCAAGAGAGAGCGCATATTTCATAAAATCTTCTTTTTCCATAAGCCTTTAAAAATTTATACTCAAAACAGTTGTAATAAGCATAAACACAATTGCAACTATCATTGCGGGGCTTTTAAGAACCGATGCAGTCTTTTCCCCTGCTTTCAAAGTGTTAACACCCTGCTTGAGCGTAGTTTTATAACGCATATTAAAGAAAATAACTCCGCCTGCAATTCCGACTGCTGCAAGCACGCCCATCATTATAAACAATGCCGCAACGCTTGCCTTTTCTCCGTAATTACTCATCACTACAAGCTGAATAACGGAAAACATATTGTTGACAAAATGAAGAACTATTGACGGCCAAAGACTGCCCGTAGCAACACAGAGATAGCCGAAATATATTCCCGCAACAAGCGTATAGGGAATCTGCACCATATTACCGTGAAGAATTGAGAAAATCGCGGCAGACATTATTATTGCAAACTTGTCGCCGTATCTGCGAAGCGGCTGAAGCACAACTCCTCTTATGCAGAATTCTTCTACAACAGCAGGTATAACAGCCAGTGAAAAAGTCAGTACAATTGCGCTGATGGGACCTTCTGCGGTCATATCCTCAAGACCGCTTTCAAAGGTTATTCCCATTATACTCTGAAAAATTGCGGAAATATAGTTTATTATCATCGTCGAAATTAGCACAACAGGCGCTAAAAACATTGTAAGACTAATCGCCGCTTTTTTATTATAAGTTGTGCCGAAAGGAAGAATTCCCACATATTTTTTCTTTTTGAGTATTGAATATGAAATCAAAAACGAACCGCCGATGAAAAATACCGACAAAAACGCCTGCATTGTATACAATCCCACGGTATCATCCATAATTCTTCCCACTGACGAAATAAAATGTGAAATCAAATATAAAAGCGCAACAACAGCATTTGACAAAACAAAATATAAAATTATTGCCAAGCCAAACGAAAAGCCCATTGTTTTAAGAATTTTTTTATCTTTATTTTTTTGCTCCTCCTGAGGATTTATAAAATACTGAGGCATTACATAACGGGGCGGCGCGGAATAATTTCCGTATGGATTAGTTTGCGGATTTTGGTTAAAGCCGTTACCTTGAGTCTGCCCGTTATTTACACTGCCGTTCTGTGAATTTCCGTTAAATTGTCCGTTAGGATTAAAGTCCATTAAAAGACCTCCTTAATTGCCCTTATCCTCAGTAACATAACCGCCCATAACGGTAATTGCCGTTTTGCGATTTTCCTCCAGCTTAATATTTGTTGTTCCGTAAATCTCTTTCTGCATTTTCTGCGCGGCAAGCGGGTAGTCAATAACCCAAATCCATGCAGAACCTGAATATCCGTATCTGGCGTCTGCCGTAGGCATAGTTCTTTGCGAAACGGTGTAGTTTGCCCAGCCGTCTGTCAAAGCCTTTGTCATATAATTTACAACTTCTTTTTTACGGAAAGATGTGTGAATATTAGCAAGAAGAGTGTCAAGAACACTGTTTATTTGCGTTAACGATGCAGATTTACATTTTTTTATAAGGTCATTTATTACCATTCGCTGATTTCTCGTTCTCGAAATGTCAGCGTCTGCATAAAGCTTTCTTTCACGGCAGAAATCAAGTGCCTGTGCGCCGTTAAGCAGTACATTATCACCGTAAGGCATTTTATATTTTTTGCCTACTCTCTCGGGAACATCTACATTTACGCCGCCTACAATGTCAATACACTGAATAAACGTGTCGAAATCTACCATTGCATAGCCGTCAATTTCAATTTTATAGGAGTCCTCAATAACGTCAACAAGATAAGCGGGACCGCCGTTAGCGCAAGCCGCATTAAGCTTTGAAAAACGGTCATAGCCCTTTAAATACAAATAGCTGTCACGCATAATTGAAATCAGCTTAATGGTTTTATTCTTTGTATTTATTGAAACGATCATCATAACGTCTGTATTACCGTTTTCCATAACATCTGCGCGTTTTTTCTCTTTAGAAGATGCGTCACTGCCCACAAGTAAAATATTGATAATATTTTTGTCACTGATTTTTGGCGCGTCATCTGTCAGCGCCCAGTTTTTCAAAATATCCTTGTAGGTATTGCCGGTTACATCGTCAATCTCGCCGAAATCAACCGATTCATCTTCAGTAAACGACTGGTTTGTGTTAAGAGTATAGTCAAGACCTGTGCCGTAATTTATAAGTCCTAATTTGTGGTTTAAAAAGACGGCAACCGCTATTACCAAAATTACAAAAAATGCAGGAATAATCAGCAAAAACTTTTTCTTACTCTTTTTCTTTTTTCCCTCGTCAGAGTTGTTTTCGCTTTTCTCTTCATTTTCTGTTTTGGATTCAACCTCTGTTTCAGCTTCAGCCTCACTTTCAGCTTCTTTTTCAAGTTCTAAATCTTCTCTTTGATCCTTATCCATAAAAACTTAGCCTTTCCGGCAACAAAAGTCAAAATTCACACTTATCCCCGCTGTTGCCGAACGGGACGTGTTAACTCAAACAAAAACCTTTTAACCCCGATATTCTATCATAATTTCAATATTATTCTTCCGTTTCCTGAGGCAAAGCTTCGGAATTTTCCTCTTCCCTGTCATGCTCGGCAATGGAAATAGTTACTACCTTTTCGCCTTCCTTAACCTTCATAAGAATAACACCCTTAGCAGGTCTGTTACATTCACGCACCTGAGAAGCCAACAGCCTTATTATTATGCCGTCGGATGAAATCATAATAATATCCTTGTTTTCATCTATCATATCAACTGCGCAGACCTTGCCGTACTGCTCAGTATGATAGTTAGTAAGACCTTTACCGCCGCGGTTTTGAACACGGTAATTTGAAACGTCGCTTCGTCTTCCGTAGCCCTTTTCGCTGACGGTAAGAACCTTTCCTGAGTCTGAGAATACAATCATTCCCACAACCTCGTCGCCTTCGTCAAGAGTAATTGCCTTAACGCCCCTTGCAGTTCTGCCTATACAACGAGCGTCATCCTCTTTAAAGCAAATGCTCATACCATTTCTTGTTGCAACCATAAGCTTTTGCTCACCGTCTGTAAGACGTACCCAGCGCAGTTCGTCGCCTTCGTCAAGATTTATTGCAATAATTCCCGATTTTCTTATATTTTTGTAATCGTCAAGCTTTGTTCTCTTAATAACGCCGCCCTTAGTTGCCATACACAGATAATATTTATCTTCTCCGAAATCCGGCACTTTAAGCATTGCCGTAACTTTTTCGTCAGTTGTAATGGGCAAAATGTTAACAATATTCATACCCTTGCTGTTTCGGCTGCCTTCGGGAATTTCATAGCCTTTAAGACGGTACATTTTACCTGCGTTTGTAAAGAAGAGAATGTAATCGTGAGAAGAGGCTATAAACATTGTGTCTGCAATATCCTCTTCACGTCTGCTCATACCCTTAATTCCCTTGCCGCCGCGGTTTTGAACCGTGTAAGCCGAAACAGGCTGACGTTTAATATAGCCCATACTTGTAAGAGTGTAAACGCAGTTTTCCTCAGGAATAAGGTCTTCAATGTCAACCTCGCCCGCAACGCTTGAAATTTCGGTTTTTCTGTCATCTCCGAATTTGTCGCCTATTGCGGAAAGCTCTGTTTTAACAATTTCCTTAATTTTTGTTTCCGAGCCGAGAATTTCAAGATATTCGCTGATTTTTCTTAACAGCTCATCTCTTTCGCTGATTATTTTATTAATTTCAAGACCTGCCAGCTGACCTAACTGGAAATTGCAAATAGCGGTTGCCTGCGGGTCATCAAATTCAAATTTTTCCATAATCGCCGCTTTAGCCTCAGGCTTTCCGCCCTTGCAGGCGCGGATTGTCGCAATTATTTCATCAACTATATCAATAGCGCGGGCAAGACCCTCTAAAATGTGTTCTCTCGCCTGAGCTTTTTTAAGGTCATACTGCGTTCTTCTTGTGATAATTTCACACTGGAAAGCGATATATTTTTCAATTATTTCTTTAAGAGTCAGAATTTTCGGTTCGCCGTCTACAAGAGCCAGCTGAATAATACCGAAGGAAATCTGAAGCTGAGTCATTTGGTAAAGCTGATTAAGAATTACCTGCGGGTTTGCGTCACGCTTTAAGTCAATAACAATTCTGATACCGCCGCCGCGCTGTGAGGAATAGTCGTTAATGTCAGACATACCCTCAATTCTTTTATCCTTATGAAGCTCTGCCATTGACTCAATAAGACGCGCTTTGTTTACCTGGTAAGGAAGCTCGGTAATTATAATCTGAAATCTGCCTGTTTTTTCATTTTCAACAATTTCCGCTCTGCCGCGAAGAGTTATTTTACCTCTGCCAGTAGCATAAGCTGCGCGGATTCCCGCTTTTCCCATAATAATACCCTGAGTCGGAAAATCAGGACCCTTAATATGCTCCATTATATCCTCAAGAGAAGCCTCGGGATTGTCGATAACACAGCAAATGCCGTCAATAACCTCTTTCATATTATGAGGCGGAATATTTGTAGCCATACCGACAGCAATACCGGTTGAACCGTTTACAAGCAGGTTCGGATATCTTGACGGAAGAACGGTAGGCTCTTTAAGACGGTCATCATAGTTTGTGGTAAAATCTACTGTATCTCTGTCAATATTTGTAAGCATTTCAAGAGAAATTTTACTCATTCTCGACTCTGTATAACGGTAAGCAGCAGGCGGGTCGCCGTCTATTGAACCGAAGTTACCGTGACCGTCAACCAATGTATATCTCATTGAAAAAGTCTGAGCAAGACGAACCATTGCGTCATAAACAGATGTGTCGCCGTGCGGGTGGTAACGTCCGAGAACCGAACCTACCGTATCGGCGCACTTACGGTATGCTTTATCGGGATAAAGTCCGTTTTCATACATTGTGTAAAGTATTCTTCTGTGAACGGGCTTTAATCCGTCACGGACATCGGGAAGCGCACGTGACGTAATAACTGACATTGAATAGTCAAGGAATGAATTTCTGACTTCCTTGTTTATTTCAACATTTATAATGTTTTGCGCTTCAAGCGGAACATATTCGCCCAAATTGTGATTTGTGTTTTTATTAACTGCCATCTTTTTACCTCTTTAAATCATATATCAAGGTTTTGAACATATTTTGCATTTTTCTCAATAAATTCACGTCTGGGTTCAACCTTATCGCCCATAAGAATTGAGAAGGTTTCGTCCGCCTCCATAGCGTCCTCAAGAGTAACACGAAGCATAACTCTTGTTGCAGGGTCCATTGTTGTTTCCCAAAGCTGTTCAGGGTCCATTTCACCAAGACCTTTATAACGCTGAATGTCACAGCTTCCGCCCATTTCTTCAATAAGTCTGTCGCGCTGTTCGTCAGAGTAGGCGTACTCATGTCGCTTACCCTTTGAAAGCTTGAAAAGAGGCGGTTGAGCTATATAAATATAGCCCTCGTCAATAAGCGGACGCATATATCTGAAGAAAAATGTCAGAAGAAGCGTTCTGATGTGCTGGCCGTCAACGTCGGCATCCGCCATAATAACTATTTTGTGGTATCTTATTTTAGTAATATCAAATTCATCGCCTATACCCGTGCCGAGAGCAAGAACAATGGGAGTTAATTTATCATTACCGATAACCTTGTCAATTCTTGATTTTTCTACATTGAGCATTTTACCCCAAAGAGGCAGAATTGCTTGAATACGGTTATCTCTGCCCTCTTTTGCAGAACCACCGGCACTGTCTCCCTCGACAATAAATATCTCAGTAAATTCAGGATTTTTTTCTATACAGTCAGCTAATTTTCCGGGAAGAGAGTTACCCTCAAGCGCAGATTTTCTTCTCGCCGTGTCCCTTGCCTTTCTTGCGGCTTCCCTTGCCCTTGAAGCGTCAAGAGCCTTTGAGAAAATAGTCTTTGCAACTGTGGGATTTTCCTCAAAATATGTCATCATCTTCTCATAAAGCATTTTGTTTACAAGAGACTTCATTTCTGTGTTTCCGAGCTTACCCTTAGTCTGACCTTCAAATTCAGCTTCCGTAAGCTTTACGCTGATAACTACTGTCAGTCCCTCACGCACATCGTCGCCTGAAAGATTTTTGTCGTTATCTTTGAGCAGCTTGAATTTTCTGCCGTAATCGTTAAATACCTTTGTCAAAGCGGTTTTAAAACCGTCCTCATGGGTACCGCCGTCAATTGTACGCACATTATTTGCAAATGAAAGAATTATTTCATTGTAGCCGTCATTATAAGAAATTGCAACCTCTGCGCTTCTGTCGCCCTGAACCGTAGAAAAATGAAGAACATCATCGTGAACGGGAGTAAGACCTCTTGAGGTATTAATAAAATCTACAAAAGAACGAATACCGCCTTCATAGCAATAGGTTTCTTCGATAATATTATTTTCATCTCTTCTGTCCGTAAGCGAAATACGAAGCCCCGCGTTAAGAAATGCCTGTTCGCGAAGTCTGCGCTGTAAAATTTCATATTCGTAAACTGTTGTTTCCGTAAATATTTCAGGGTCTGCTTTAAAACGGATAAATGTACCTGTTTCGTCTGTATCGCCTATTATTTCAAGATCAGAGACAATATTACCTCTCTCAAATCTTTGCTTATAAATATGACCGTTCTGGCTTACCTCAACCTCAAACCATTCGGAAAGAGCATTAACAACCGACGAGCCAACGCCGTGAAGACCGCCGGAAACCTTATAACCGCTTCCGCCGAATTTACCGCCTGCGTGAAGAACGGTCAGAACAACCGTAACCGCGGGAAGTCCCTCTTCTTCGTTTATTCCGACGGGAATACCTCTGCCGTTGTCACGAACTGTTATAACGTCGCCGGGAAGAATTTCAACCTCAATATGAGAGCAATAGCCGGCTAATGCCTCGTCTATTGAGTTGTCGACAATTTCATATACCAAATGGTGAAGACCCTTAGGACCTGTTGAACCGATATACATTCCGGGACGTTTTCTTACAGCTTCAAGTCCTTTTAAGACCTGAATAGCGTCCGCGCCGTATTCTTCGGTAACAACGGTATTCATTTCTTCGTCTTCCAATACCCCTTTAATTTCTTCGCTCATTTTTTCCTCCGTTTTCGTATTTTCATTCTGATTTACTTTTATATATTATTTAAAACTTTTGCCTTCAAGTCTTTTAAATACCGTAGCAGTGTTAAAAGGTGAAATATAAACCGTTCTTTTGCCTTTTTTTTCACATACAATAAAAGATTTAGGTAAATCGTCCGGTGAAACGGTCACACATTCATTTTCTTTTACCGAAAAATTTATATAATCTCTCGTAGCTTTTGAAACCGTTGTATTATCAAGGTCAAAAATGCCTATAATCTCTCTGTCGGAAATCATTTTGTCCTGACCTATGTTTAAAAGCATTATTCCACCGCATTTCCATTTTCAATTCTGTAAACCTTGCCTGCGCAAAGGCGTGAAACCGTTTCTTTTTCACAGCAGGTTATGAAAACCTGTTTATTTTTAATTTTGTTAAGTATATAGTTCTGACGCGTTAAATCAAGCTCACTCATTACGTCGTCAAGCAAAATAACAGGGTCTTCGCCTTTTACTTTTTTAATTATTTCTGCTTCTCCGAATTTTAAAGCCAGCGAAGCGCTTCGCTGCTGACCCTGAGAGCCGAATTTTCTTGCTGATATACCTTTAATAAAAATTTCAATATCGTCACGGTGGGGACCGCAGGTTGTACTTTTTAAATAAAGGTCATTTGAACGGTTTTTCAAAAGATTTTTAAAATAACTTTCCTTTATACAGTCAATGCTGTCATCTTCAAACCGAAATGACGATGCATAAGCTATTTTCATCTTTTCTTTTTTATCGGAAATTCCGCTGTAAATATCGGCGGAAATCTCTTCAAGCATTTTTAAATAATCGGTTCTGCATTTAATTACCGCGGCGCCTGCTTCAGCAATTTTTTCATCCCACACGTCAAAAGTGGAAAGTAAAGAAGAATCAACAGCTGCATTTTTAAGCAAAGCATTTTTTTGATTGATTAAATGGTTGTAATATGTCAGCTTTTTTGCGTATGCTCCGTCTATCTGGCTTATTGCGGTATCAATAAATTTACGTCTGTTTAAAGGTCCGTCCTTTATAAGAGATAGGTGAACAGGTGAAAAAACCACGCTGTAATATTTGCCTATAAGCTCTCTCGGAGATGTTAAAAGCACTCCGTTTAAAGACGCCTGCCTTTTTTTATCAATAAAAACCGACGAAGTATTTTTTCGAAGCTCTGTTTCAAATTCAATTGAAATTTTAGCATTTTCAGATTCAAAGTTTACAAGCTCCGTATCCTTTGAAGTGCGAAAGCTTTTACATCCGGTAAAAAGCCATATGCTTTCAAGAATATTTGTTTTTCCCTGCCCGTTTTCTCCGTAAATTACATTTATACATTTATCGGGAAAAAGACCCATAAAACCGATATTTCTGAAATTTTCAATTTTTATTTCATTTATAAACATTAAATAACCTCAAAAACTGCTCCGTCAAATTTAACCTTATCACCTGCGCGAAGCTTTTTACCTCTTACAAGGCAAATTTCACCGTTTACCTCTACCTCGCCGTCAAGTATTACTGTTTTTGCATGACCGCCTGTCATTACTGCTCCGCAAAGCTTTAAGAATGCGTCCAGCTTAATAAATTCCGTGTCAATTTTAATTTGTTTTTGAGGCAGTGATTTAATGTGCGCCGAAACTTTTTTCATTTTTATCGCCAACTTTAATTCACCCATATGCTACTTCACCGCTCCTCGCGATAAGTTCACGCCATTCCCATGGATCC
>CANARN010000043.1 GCA_947364045.1 uncultured Clostridia bacterium | reverse complement strand
TGTTACGGTTGCAAAAGCTTCACCGTCCGACAGACAAATTTCAATATTTTCATTTATTTTTAACTGATTTACAGATGATATAATATTTCCGTTTGATTTAATCACAGAAAAACCTCTGGAAAGAATTTTAAGGGGACTTAAAGCATCAAGTTTTGATACAAGTATTGCCGCGTTGGTGAATTTGCTTTCAAACATTGCTTTAACTGAAATATCCAACGATTTTCTTAAATCACCAATGCGTTTTTCACATTCCTCTACATATTCTGCCGGTTTTCTTAAAAATCCCGAATCGGTTAATTTGTCTAGCCGCATTTCCTCAATAAATATTTTTGATTTAAGCGATTCGGCGATTTTCCCGTTTAAAGAATTTACATAGGCTTTTAGCTCAAATATATCAGGTACTGCCAGTTCTGCCGCCGCAGACGGTGTGGGAGCGCGTAAATCTGCCACAAAATCGCAAATTGTAAAATCTGTTTCATGACCGACTCCGGAAATTACCGGTATATCGGAATTATATATAGCTCTTGCTAATTTTTCACTGTTAAATTCCCATAAATCTTCAGCTGAGCCGCCACCTCGGGCTATTATAATGACATCAGCGCAGTTAAGATAATTAAAATCGTCAACTGCATGTGCAATTACATCACCTGCTCCGTCACCTTGAACGGCAACACCCGCAAAGATTATTTCAGCAACAGGAAAACGTCTTGATATTACATTTAAAACATCCTGCACTGCCGCGCCGCTCGGTGATGAAATAACACCGATTCGTTTCGGAAAAGCCGGAACAGGTTTCTTATTCGCATCATCAAAAATTCCTTCTTTAGAAAGTTTATCTTTAAGCTGTTCAAAGGCAATTGCGAGAGAACCCATCCCCTCCGGCTGCATATCGTCAATATAAAGCTGATACGCTCCGTCTCTCTCATACAACGATATTCTACCTCTGACAATAACAGCCATACCGTTTTCAATGCGAAATTTAATTCTTGACGCATTGCCGGCAAACATAACGGCTTTTACTGAAGAAGTGCCGTCTTTTAAAGTCATATAGAGATGACCGCTGCGCGCATTGGCAGAAAAATTTGAAATTTCCCCGCTTACAAAAACATTTTGCAGATTTTCGTCTCCGTCAAAGAGAGATTTAACATACATATTGAGTTGTGAAACCGAAATAACAGACTGTAATTTCATTTTATTTCACTTTTCCGTTCATAAAATAAGTTAAATAGGCAATACCGCAGGCATTGTCGGAAGAAAACGCCGGTTCTGCAAAAAATGCACCGAATTTTTTTTCAAAGTCTTTTCTTATAATTGAATTTGACATTACACCGCCTGAAAAAACAACAGGTAAAGAGCCGTATTGCCTTAATAATTGCGAGCAAGTATCAGAGAGAGCAGATTCAATATATTTTATGCAATACAATGCAACATCACACGGATTTTCACCGTTTTGTATCATTTGCTTACATTTATTTTCAACACCTGAAAGGCTGAAGGAAGCATCACGGTGAAACACCTTGATATTTTCATATGTTTTTTCAGACTGCAACGCAAGCTTTTCCAATTCTGCGCCGCAGGGAAATTTTAAACCTAATTCAAGTCCGACCCTGTCAACCGCTTGCCCCGCTTTTAGATCGAGAGAATCACATATAAGTTCAGTTGTAAAATAGTTTTCATTCGGCGTTACAAGAACACCCTGTGAAGTTCCTCCTGAAATGTGAAAAGCAAGAAACTTTTCGTAAATTAAATCGGTTTTACAGGAAGAATAAAGAGCGGATGCAATATGTCCGTCCTGATGGGAAAATTCGTAAAGCGGAATTTTTAAAATTGAGGAAATCGATTTTGCAAGAGCAATACCTGTTAAAAAACAAGGCATATAAGAGCCTTCCTGATTAGACGGTTTTACAGATACACCTACGGCAGAAATATCACTGCAATTTATTTTTGAACAAAGGTCGCTGAAAAGTTCGGGAAACTGAACGGTGTGATGAAAAACGGCATCGCTTTGCCGTATTCCCTTTTCGCCGTCCTTTACAGGCAAAAGCTTTTTCCTGTAAATCATATTTTTCCCGTCAAATGCCGAAACCGATGTTGTATAATTGCTGGTATCGATACCTAAAACAAAGCCCATTCTATTAGATGCGCGATACATTTACCCGAAAAAAGCGAATAAACAAATTGCGCGCCTTACCGTTCCTTTCTTCTTTATGCTAAGCCCTTTTCTCTTATAACTTTACCGAGAACGCCGTTAATAAATGAGGCGTCATCCTTTGTTCCGAATTTTTTCGCAAGCTCAACCGCTTCATTGGCAGACACTTTTACAGGAATTGACTCAACATAAAACATTTCACAGAGCGCCAGTCGAAGAATTGCCACGGATATCTTCGGCAAACGTTCAAGACGCCAACCCACTGCATTTTCCGCTATAATACCGTCAAATTCATCTGTATGTTCATCAGCCATTTGAGCAAGAGAAATAGCAAAAAGATTATCACTTCTCATAAGCTCTGCTTCAATTGCGGCGTCAACAATTTCGTTTACCGTTAAATCGCTGTTGAATATCTTTTCAAAAATAAGTGTGAAAGCAAGTTCTCTTTCTTCTCGTCGGGTCATAATTTCCTCCAAAAAATATGCTCCCCGCCAAAAACAACGGGGAGCGTTATAGGTTTTCAGCGGTACAAAATGTATATACATCAATTTTTGTATATTGTACCACCTGCAAATGAAAATATCAATAGAAAATGAATAAATATTCTTTATTTTAGCTCAATTACGGTTATATTGTCAGATGTTACATTAGAATTACCCGTAGCAATATCTTTAATTGTAACAAGTTTTTCTTCTGTTAGAACGCCCTTCGGCAAAACAACCTCAAGCTTTGACTCGTTTAATGTTACAAGACATTTACAGTTTAGTTTTGCAGTAATTAAATTTTGAATATCAGCTTCTGTTTTGATTTCGTTTGAAATGTCAATTAGCTTTTTCTTTGCATTTTCCTTTTCGTCTGCATCAACATTTTCATCTGATACAATTTTTTCCAGATATTCTTTTGCGGTGTCATGAGCTTTTGAGCGGTTAATTTCCGCAGCGGTAAAATAATCGCTTTCATTTGTTACGTTTGTGCCGTTTACATACTGAGCGTCACCGAGATTTATCTCACTTGACGTTTCGGGATTTTTAGGAAGATTTGTCCCCTGTTTAGTATAATACCAGTTGAGAAAAACAGCCGCGCATAACGCTACAGCCGCAGCTCCTGCTGCAATTTGCCTTTTTTTCAAAATTCTACTTTTCATTATTTACCTCCGTAGATGTCATTTTTGATATTGAAATTCTTGCCGTGCTTATTCCTAAGGAAGCACTGACACAAGAATAAATTCTTTGTTGAACCGAGGGGTCTTCACCGCCCTCACAGACAATTGCAACACCTCTTATTTTCGGATTGACCGTTTTTATAAGTAACCCGTCCTTACCGTTGCTTCCGTCGACTATCACATACTCTTTTTCTTCGTTTTGCTGTGATGTTTCGTTTCTGTCAGAAGATACATTCTGCGCATAAACGTATTCTTCCGATTCTTCAATGGTTAAAAATACTTTTGTTTTCCCTGCGCCTTCAACCTTTGAAATAATATCGGCAAGTTTTTCTTCTGTTTCATTTGAATAAGAAACATATGTTTTTTCGCTATCTTTATTCTTCTTTACAGTTTTTCCGAGTGTTTCAGAAGCAAAAATAAGTAATATTCCGAGAATACCTGCTATAAAACAAATAAAGGCTTTTTTGTTTGTTTTTATAAAATCTGTACTTAATAGATTTTTAATATTCAACTCACATTCACCTCAAAGCCGTATTTGTTCTTTAATTTTTCTGAAATAATCTCTGATTTTGATTTGTCGTTTAGCTTTACCTCAATAAAATCCACCGTGCTTTCGCCGTCTTTTTCTTTTCGGTGAACAATTACTTTTTCTGCTGTGCAATTTTCCTCTTCACACACTGTTTTAACAGTAAAATCTATGAATTCAGAATAACCGTCTGCCGAATAATTATGCGAATGGTTCGTATTTTCCGACTCATAAAAGTTCATATTTGTATTTTTATTTCCGAATGGTGCAACCATATAAAAAAGTAGAAACAAAGAGAGAAATATATTTACGGCTTTTGTCATCTTTGATTTATGTAAAATAATTTTCGTAATCGAAGCAATTATACTTGCTCCGCAAAGAGAAAAAATAAAGTTTTTTATCAATTCCATATTATTTACCCGAAACAATAATTATTCCTGTTGAAATAATCAAAACAAATGTTATGTAAAACAGAATGATATTAACGAGTGAGATAACCGATGACAGCTCCTCAATCATTGAGGATATTTCACTGTTCCCGAAAAGGTCAGAGGCTATTGAACAAAACTGAAGAGCAAAATACCATATTAGCAGTTCAATAATTATCGGAAGGAAAATCAGCAAAATTATTACGATTACAACAACACCCGCAGTGTTTCTCATTACCGAAAGACTGCTGATTACCGATGCTACCGATTCGCTGACACCGCCTCCTACAACAGGGATAAATGTTCCTGAAAAAAAACGTATTCCCCTGACGGTGAGGCTGTCTGATGAAACCGCTAAAATGCTCTGTGTTGTCAAAAGTCCCGTATAAATTGTAGAGATGAGGGAAAGAATAATTATTATGAGTCTTTTTACCGATTTGATTATTTTATTCTTATATGATTCAAAGGTAAATGAGGTTAATATATTAAAAGCAAAAAGCATATTTACAATCGGAATAAAGAAATTATCTGCAACCTCCGTTATAAATGAGGACAGCGCAATTGCAAATGAATTATATGTAAAAGCCAGCTTTATATTTCCTGAAGCTGCTATCATTGCTCCGAGAACAGGAACATAGCTGTCCGTAAATATAGCCGCCGTTTTAATAACTGCACCTGCGTTAATTATTAGCTCTTTCAACGGAACGATTATAGCTGTTATAATGCATAATACCGAAATGTAGTTTATTGCATTTTTGGCAGATGTATTTTCCCCGATAAAAGATGTAAGAATTGAATTAGTAATTATTACAGCTATTACTGTTATTAAAAATTTTGAAATCCTTTTTGATTTATCGGTTACAAGTGAAAACAAAAATTTAAAAACACTTTTCAGAGAAATATCCGATATTCCTTCTCCGCTGTCACTGTCAATTCCTAAATCATCCAGATAATCCTTTGTATCTGTGTCAACATTCTTTAATATTAAAGAGCTGTCGTCAAGAGCAAATGACGGAACATAAAGAAAAAACAGGAAAAATATTACCGTAAGTATTATTGAAACAAATTTTTTCATTTTATTAAATCTTTGCAAATCATTATAATTCCTTTCAGTACCGGAAGAGAAAGAGAAATAATCACAATTCTTGAAGCTAACGAAACAATACCGGCAAGAGAATTGTCTCCCGAGTCTTTTAATGTATCTATAAGAAAATCAGACAGCAGAGCGACAAATCCCACCTTTAAAAGCAAGATTAAATTTTTAGCAGAAATATTAAACTGAGTAAATATTTCGTTAAATTCGTCTAAAAGAGGTTTTGCTTCATCAAGCAGTAAAAAAACGATGATGATAATTGCTGTAAAGCGCAGAAGCATTGTGTATTCAGGTCTGTATTGCCTGATAAAAACAGCGCAGCAAATAAATACTAATGTAACAGACGCAATTTTTATAAGACCGATCATAAGTTAAATATATGCTTTATATCGGAAAAAAGTGAGCTTAACTGCGGAATAAGCATTGCGATTATAACAATTATCCCCGTAAGCACAGTAAGAGTGGCATATTCCTCACGCCCTGCCTTCGACAGCATTTGATTTAATACAGCGACAATAAGTCCAATAGCTGCAATTTTGAATAAAAACGAAATGTCCATATTTTCCTCACAGAATTATTATTAACAGTAACAGCACTGCTCCAAACAAAATCGATGAGCCTGTTTTGATTTTTCTTTCCTCATTTTCAAAAGCTTTATCGGACTCTGTTTTAAAAAACTCTTTATAAGTTTCACAGTTTAAAATTTGACCGTCAACATCCGATTTACCCAGCAAAGAAAAAAATCCGCTCAAAAGTTCACAAGAATAAGGTGAAAAAGTATTCAGATTTTTTACTGTTCTAAAGTTGTATTCAGAAAAATCTGCGCTGAAATTGAGCCTTTTAAAATCCTTCAAAAAGGAAAGAAGAGAAAATTTTTCCGAATTATAAATATGCTGAAAAATCTCTTTTAAATCCAAGCTTTGATACTTTATACAGATTTCTATATAATCTATCATTAAATAAACCTGTCGCAAAGCCTCTGTTCGATTTTTAATTTGCTTTATATAGCTTATATTCGCCAAAATTGCCGACAGTGTCAGCAAGAGTATTCCCGCTGTTTTCAGTAAACTCATTTATATCCGCAATCCTTTTAATTTTTCCCGGTGAAGATGCGCCGGACAGAAAAGCAATTTTCATAAACAGTCCTTTTTTACAGAGATTTAAAAGATCAGACCGCTTGGAAAAATCTTCTTCACTTGAGTGTGCTGTAATTATAAAATTCACTCCGCAATTTATTCCGAAAATTATTTCATCAGCCTCTCCGCCTAATCCTGCCTCATCGCATATAATAATTTCCGGCGACATAGTTCTAACCGCCATTGAAATTGCAGTTGCTTTTGGAAAGCCTTTAATTATATCGGTATTCGGACCGAGAGAACCTTTTTCGCCCGATATTTCAAACCTCTCGTCAATGACGCACACCTTATAGTATTTTCCGAGTCTGCCGTCGGAAATCTGATATGCAAGGTCTTTGATTAAAGTTGTCTTTCCCGAAGCAGGCGGGCCTACTATCATCAAATTTTTAAGTCCGTTTGAAAAAACGGTTTTAATCAGACCGTCAGACACCCCTTTTACAGTGCGCGGTATTCTGATGTTAAGACATGACACGTCCTTAACTGATTTCAATACGCCGTTTTCATAAACAGCAGTTCCGCACACGCCGATTCTCGCTCCGCAGGAAAGTGTTATAAAACCGTTTAATAGCTCTTTTGAATAGGAATGAAGAGAATATCCGCAGCATTTATTAAGCGTATCCGTAATTTCATATTCAGCGGCTGTAAGGCATTGATCTGAAAAAATCTGTGTCAGTCTGCCGTTTTTAGTTATAAATGCGCTTCCCTGACGCGTAATAATCACTACCGGCGAGTTTCTTCTGAGCCTTATTTCAAATATTTCTGCGTTCTGCAGATTTTCAACCGATTGTTTAATTCTCGGTGAAAGAGTATCTAAAATTTCTTTATAAACGGAGTTTTTATATTCCATTTTTTTCACCTCTGTCAAAGAATATGAATCCTTGTCCGTTTTTAGTACTTTTTTCTTGAAAAGAAAGTCATTTTATGGTAAAATTTATATCAGTTTCTATATGAATCGGAGTGAAGATTTTGGAAAAAATAAAACAATTCGGTAAAAATAATATTTATACATTTATTACAGGCGGAATTGCTCTTTTTATTATTCTGCTTGTCTATTTTTGTTTTGATATTATTCCGTTCGGCGACAGAACCGTGTACCGTATGGATTTATACCATCAGTATGGTCCTTTGTTTTCTGAGCTTTATGACAGAATAACAGGCGGCGAGAGTTTAATTTATTCGTGGAACTCGGGTCTCGGCATGCCTTTCTTGGGCAACTTTTATAATTATCTTTCAAGTCCGCTTTCATTTATCATACTTTTATTCGGACACAAAAACACTTTTGAAGCTGTAGCGACGCTCATTGCGATTAAAGCTGTGCTTTCTTCAATGTCTATGGCAAATTATTTAAAGAAATCTCAAAAGCTTAACTCGCCTTTAATTTGTGCTTTCGGAATCTTATATGCTTTTTCCGGGTATTTTATTGCATACTATTGGAATGTAATGTGGATCGACGCTATGTACATTCTTCCTTTTGTAGTACTCGGTATTGAACGAATAATTGACAAGGGAAAGTCCGGTCTTTACCTTATTTCTCTTGTTTATTGCATTTTTTCAAACTACTATATCGGTTTTATGGTTTGTATTTTCTCCTGTCTGTATTTTATATACTATTATGTTTGCAGGTTTGATACGCTTAAAGCAAGAAGTGATGAGATTGAAGGTGAATATTTCATTGATAAAGTAAAAAATTTGTTTTTTGTAAACAGCGCGTTTAAATTTGCAATTACATCTCTTTGCGCAGGAATTATTCTTTTGTTTATGTTGATTCCGACTGTATTCATTTTAGGTTCGTCTTCAGCTACAAAAGGTACCTTCCCTACAGAATTCAAGTTCTATTTTAATATTTTTGATTTTCTTGCAAACCACATAGCAAGTCTTGAACCGACTATCCGCAGCAGCGGTGAAACGGTATTACCGAATATTTACTGCGGCACACTTACGGTAATTCTTATTCCGATTTACATTTTATCAAATAAAATTCCGTCAAAAGAAAAGATTGCTTCTACTGTTCTTTTAATAATAATGTTCCTCAGCTTTAATATTAACTATCTTAATTTCATATGGCACGGGTTCCATTTCCCGAATGATTTGCCATACAGACAGTCTTTTATGTATTCCTTTATTCTTGTTGTACTTGCTTTTAAGGCAATAAAGAATATAGAATTTACTGACAGAAAAACGATTATAGCTTCGGGCGGCGGCTTGGCACTGTTCATAGTTTTTGTACAGGAAATCACATCTAAAAACGCAAATGATACGTCAATTTATTTAACACTTGCATTTGTATTGTTGTACACAGTTATTTTAGGTCTTCTTCAGAGCAAAAAGAGTCAGGCGGCGGCTTTGTCTGTAATGGTTGCCTGCTCAGTTACTGCCGAGGCCGTTTCGGCAAGCACTGACCACTATGTAGCAAACCAAACAAAATCCTCATTTTCAATAGATTATGACGATTTTAAAAGTATTCAAAGTACCGTTCATTCAGAAAACGGAGATTTGTTCTTCCGTGAAGAAACAACAAAATCAAGAGCAAGAATGGACCCATGCTGGTTTGGATATAACGGTATTTCCGTATTCTCTTCCATGGCATATGAAAAGGTCGCAAATATGCAGAAATATCTCGGTCTGTACGGCAACAAAATTAACAGTTACACATATAATCCGCAGACACCTATTTACAATTCCATGTTTTCGCTTAAATATGTTTACGATAAAAACAATTACATCGGCGAAAATAAGTTTTACTCAAAGGTTGCGCAAAACAACACTTTTTCTGCTTATGAAAATCAATACTGCTTAAATGTTGCTTATCCCGTTTCGCAAAATTTAAAAGAATTTGACGCTTCCGCCGGTAAAAATCCTGTTGAGGTTCAAGAACAGCTTTTTGAGGCGGCTACCGGAATCAGCGGTATATTCAACAGGATTTATAATTATGAAATTCTTTACAGCAATTTAATGACTGTTGCAGATTTCGAAAAAGAAACCGAGTCATTCAGACTTACAAAGCTCGAATCCGGAAGCAAGGCGGCAGCTACCGTGCTTTTCCCCTCACCTGTAAACGGTAATGTATATATTTATGTTTACTCAAGAAACGTTGATAATGTCGTTGTATATTCTCCGGTTATTCAAAACACAATGACTGTTTCGGACGGTTATATTCTTGACCTGGGATGTCACAAAATAGGTGATGAAATTTCTGTTGAAATACCTGTAAAAGAAGATGTCGGTTACGCTCAGCTTGATTTTTGCGCATTTACAATTGACGAAGAAAAATTTTCCGAAGGCTTTGAAAAATTAAAAGACGGTCAAATTGAATATGAAAATTTTAATGATACTTATATCAAGGGCAAATATACCGCAGAGGAAAATGAAATACTTTTCACGTCAATTCCTTATGACAGAAGCTGGAATGTTTATATCGACGGCAAAAAGGTTTCAAATGATGATATAATAAAAGTTTCGGATGCGCTTTTAGGAGTGAAAACCGAAGCCGGAACACACGAAATTGTTTTTAAATTTGAAATTCCCTGCTACAGATTATGTATTTATATTTCAGCAGGATTTACCGTACTTGTACTCCTTGTATATATACTAAAATCACGTAAATGGCTGTTTTTTAAAAACACCAATAGCATCTGGGAGAGAACGGAGAATATTCTGAACGAAAAAGAAACAGATGTTTTTAATGACGGCGGTATTAAAGAAACAGAGATATTTGAAGACAGCGAACATCCTAATGATGAGTTGCCGACAGAATAACGTTTCCGAAATATTTATATTGATAATAAATTGAATGTTAATTTTCATTGCTTGTATGCAACGGTTGTCCGTCATATAATTATTTTAACGAATTCGTTATATATTCACATAAGGCGGTATTAAAAATGTTAAACGAAAACATTAAAGCAATCAGAAAATCTAAGGGGCTTACACAAGAGGAGCTTGGTATTAAGCTGAACGTAGTAAGACAAACAGTGTCAAAATGGGAAAAGGGACTATCTGTTCCGGACTCGGAAATGTTGATTTCTATTTCGGAGGTGCTTGAAACTTCGGTGAGTACTTTGCTCGGTGAAACTGTTGCAGAATCTCCTGTTGATAATATTAAATCCATTTCCGAAAAATTAGAAATAATAAATTTACAGTTGTCAAAAAGGAAAGAGAGTGAACAGAAATTTTGACATTGGACATTTACAGCAATATTTTTTATTACAGTGATTGTTTTAATCTTAATAGCAAAATTCGGAAATAACTATTTGCAATTTGATTACAGTATACCGGAATATGCGGTTTTAGGAACGGCTGTCCATTCTTTTGAATGGATATTCGTAAGAGCAGCACCGATTATTCTTTTGGGTGCAGTATTCGGCATCGTTAAAACACAGAAAAAGTAAAATACAGTATAGGTACAAAAAAATGTGCAGGCTTTATACACCTGCACATTTTTGTTTTTGGAACTTTTATTATAATATTTTCTTTAAATACTGCCCAGTATAAGATTTTTTACATTTAGCAATTTTTTCAGGTGTCCCCTCTGCAACTATTGTGCCGCCTCTGTCTCCGCCTTCGGGACCCAAGTCAATAATATGGTCAGCTGATTTAATAACATCAAGATTATGCTCAATAACAATTACTGTATTACCTGTGTCTACAAGCCGTTGCAAAACATCAATCAGCTTGTGAACATCCGCTGTGTGAAGTCCGGTTGTAGGCTCGTCAAGAATATAGACAGTTTTGCCTGTGGAACGCTTTGACAATTCTGTCGAAAGCTTGACGCGCTGAGCTTCGCCGCCCGAAAGAGTTGTTGCGGACTGACCGAGCTTAATATAACCGAGACCAACTTCTGTTATTGTTTTTAGTTTTTCACGAATTTTAGGCTGGCTGTCGAAGAAAATAAGCGCTTCGTCAACAGTCATTTCAAGAACTTCCGAAATATCCTTGCCTTTGTATTTAACCTCCAGAGTTTCACGGTTGTACCTTGCGCCCTTGCACACGTCACACGGAACGTACACATCAGCCAAAAAGTGCATTTCAATTTTCTTTATGCCGTCACCCTGACAGGCTTCGCACCGTCCGCCTTTTACATTAAAGGAATAACGGCTCGCAGTATATCCTCTGATTTTAGACTCCTGCGTAGCGGCAAACAGATTTCTTATGTCCGTGAAAACGCCGGTATATGTTGCAGGATTTGAACGCGGAGTTCTGCCGATTGGCGACTGATCAATATTTATTACCTTATCGGCATTTTCAGCACCTGATATTTCAGTAAATTTACCGAGAGGTTTTTTTGCGCCGTTCAGCTCATTTGCAAGACTTTTATACAATATTTCATTGACAAGTGAAGATTTACCTGAACCGGATACACCTGTTACACAGGTAAAAGCGCCGAGAGGAAAGCTTACATCTATATTTTTTAAGTTATTTTCTTTTGCACCTATAACTTTAATATAATTTCCGTTTCCCTTACGTCTTTCTTTCGGAACGGGTATTTTTTTAGTGCCTGAAAGATACTGACCTGTTATTGACTCTTTACAGTTCATAATATCATCGCAAGTTCCGGCGCAAATCACCTCACCGCCGTGTACACCTGCCCCGGGACCTATATCCACAATAAAATCAGCCTCACGCATCGTGTCTTCATCGTGTTCAACAACTATAAGAGTATTTCCCAAATCCCGTAAATGCTTTAATGTTCCTAAAAGCTTGTCGTTATCCCTTTGATGAAGCCCTATACTCGGCTCATCAAGGATATAAAGTACGCCCATAAGAGAAGAGCCGATTTGAGTTGCAAGACGTATTCTCTGACTTTCACCGCCGGAAAGCGTACCCGATGAACGGGAAAGTGTTAAATATTCAAGACCTACGCTTTGAAGAAATTTAAGCCTTGAAATTATTTCTTTGATGATAGACTCACCTATGATTTTATCTCTGTTTGAAAGACTGAGATTTTCAATATATTCTATTGCTTTTGTTACGGAAAGACGGCAAAGCTCGTCAATGTTTTTCTCGCCTACCGTAACTGACAGCACCTCAGGCTTAAGCCTTGAGCCTTTGCACGCAGGACATTCACAGGTTGTCATTACCTGCTCGATTTCCCAGCGTGCCCAGTCGCTTTTTGCCTCTTTGTAACGTCGCTCCATATTGTTTACAAGACCTTCAAATGTATTGGAATAAACACCCGTGCCGTAAAGAGTAGGACGCTTCATTTCAAGCTTTTCCTGAGTTCCGTAAAGAAGCGCATTTATTCCCTCGTCGGAAATGTCCTTTAATGGAGTGTCAAGGGTAAATCCGTATTTTTCACCGAGAGCTTTATAATACATCTCGGCAATTGTTCCTGAATCAGCCTTGCTCCAGCCGCTTGCGCAAATGCCCCCGTTTGAGATTGACAGATTGCGGTTCGGCATAATAAGGTCGGGACTCACTTTAAGAAATACGCCTAAGCCCGTACACTTCTCGCATGCACCGAAAGGGTTGTTGAAGGAGAACATACGTGGTGAAAGCTCATCAATGCTTATTCCGTGCTCGGGGCAAGCGTAATTAAGTGAATATAAATGCTCTTTTTCACCGATAACATCAATTATTACGTTCCCGTCAGACTCTTTAGTTGCAGTTTCAATTGAATCAGCAAGACGGGAGCGGATTTCTTCCTTTAATACAAGCCTGTCAACAATTATTTCAATATTATGCTTATTTTGCTTTTTAAGCTTAATTTCATCTGAAAGGTCATAAAGCTCTCCGTCAATTCTTGCTCTGACAAAGCCCTCTTTTTTTGCGTGTTCAAGCTCTTTGACATGCTCGCCCTTTTTTGCACGGACAATCGGAGATAAAACCTGAATTTTTGTTCCCGCGGGATATTCAAAAACAGCGTCAACAATCTGGTCTACGGTTTGCTGTTTGATTTCTCTTCCGCAAACGGGACAATGAGGCACACCTACCCTTGCATATAAAAGTCTTAAATAATCGTATATTTCGGTAACTGTTCCGACAGTTGAACGCGGATTCTTGGATGTTGTTTTTTGGTCGATTGAAATTGCAGGCGAAAGCCCGTCAATAGATTCAACATTCGGCTTGTCCATTTGCCCTAAAAACATACGGGCATAAGATGACAGCGATTCAATATACCTACGCTGACCCTCTGCATATATTGTGTCAAATGCAAGCGAGGATTTACCCGAACCCGAAAGGCCTGTAAAAACAACAAGTTTATCTCTCGGAATTTCAATATCAATATTTTTAAGATTGTTTTCTTTTGCGCCTTTAATTACAATTTTGTTGTTATACATTTTTACTCCGTTATTTTCCTGATTTTAATTTTTCAATTTTATCTCTCAAAACAGCCGCATGCTCAAATTCAAGAATCTTAGCTGCCGCTTTCATTTCCTCGGTAAGAACAGCAATAAGCTTTTGCTTTTCTTCACGGGACATTCGCTTGCCCGACTTATCTTTCTTAGATATTTCAAGAATATCCCTAACATCCTTTTTAATGGTTTTCGGTACTATTCCGTTGAGCTTATTAAATTCCATCTGCTTATTTCTTCGCCTGTAGGTTTCGGTTATGGCACGCTCCATTGACGGAGTAACAGAGTCGGCATACATTATTACTTTGCCGCTTTCGTTTCGTGCCGCACGGCCGATAATCTGAATAAGCGAGGTTTCGGAACGCAAAAATCCCTCTTTGTCAGCGTCAAGAATAGCAATAAGCGAAACCTCGGGTATATCAAGACCCTCTCTGAGAAGATTGATACCTACCAATACATCAAACTCGCCTAAACGCAAATCACGGATAAGCTCCATTCGCTCAATTGTATCAATATCGTAATGCATATATTTTACTTTTATGCCGTGCCCGGAGAGGTAGTCTGTCAGATTTTCTGCCATCTTTTTAGTAAGAGTAGTAACCAGAACACGTTCTTTTTTATCTACTCTTATATTTATTTCGGAAATTAAATCGTCAATTTGCCCGTCTGTTCCCCTAACCTCAATTTCAGGGTCAAGAAGTCCCGTAGGTCTTATTACCTGCTCGGCTGTGCAAACACTCTTTTCCATTTCAAATGGTCCCGGCGTTGCACTTACAAATATTTTCTGTCCAACCTTGTCATAAAATTCGTCAAAGGTTAACGGGCGGTTATCGTAAGCCGATGGAAGTCTAAAGCCGAAATTTATAAGACTTTCTTTTCTTGAACGGTCGCCGCCGTACATTGCCCTTACCTGCGGAAGCGTTACGTGAGATTCATCAACAAATAAAATGAAATCGTCAGGGAAATAGTCCAAAAGCGTAAACGGAGGGTCGCCGGGTTTTCTGCCTGACATTACGGCAGAATAGTTTTCAATTCCCTTGCAAAAGCCTGTTTCACGAAGCATTTCCATATCATATTCAGTACGCTGTCTTATGCGCTGAGCTTCAATCAGCTTGCCTTGCTTTTCAAATTCAGAAACAGAATGTTCCATTTCCTCCGCAATTTGCGTTAAAGAGCGCTCAAGCTTGTCAGGCGAAATAACGTAATGCGAGGCAGGATATACCGCAACATGTGAGACTGTATTTTTAACAGCACCCGTAAGCGGATTCACTTCGCAAATTCTGTCAACCTCATCGCCGAAAAATTCAATTCTTACGGCAGTATCACTTGAATAAACGGGAAAAATCTCTATAATATCGCCCTTAACTCTGAATTTATTACGCATAAAATTTATATCATTGCGCTCATACTGCATTGAGACAAGCTTCTTTATAACATCATCACGGCTGATTTCCATACCTGTACGTAATGAAAGAACCATTTTTCTGTAATCTATAGGGTCGCCAAGCGAGTAAATGCAGGAAACACTCGCAACAATAATAACGTCACGGCGTTCGGACAGCGCAGACGTTGCCGAGTGACGCAATTTGTCAATTTCATCATTTATGGACGAGTCTTTTTCGATATAAGTGTCTGTGGTGGCAATGTACGCTTCGGGCTGATAATAGTCATAATAGGACACAAAATACTCGACTGCATTTTCGGGAAAAAACTCCCGAAATTCAGAGCAAAGCTGAGCCGCTAAGGTTTTGTTATGCGCAAGCACAAGAGTCGGTCTGTTAACCTTTTCAATTATATTTGCCATTGTAAAGGTCTTACCGCTGCCTGTTACGCCTAAAAGTACCTGTTCCTTTGCGCCGTTATTTACACCTTGAACAAGCGTATCAATAGCTGACGGCTGGTCACCCATCGGTTTAAATTTTGAATATAATTTGAACTTGTCCAAGCCTTTCCCGCCTTTCGATAAACATTTGTTCGATTACTTTGATATTATATAACACTTTTTTCAAAAAAACAAGTAGCTGCATAAAATTCCTGAGAAAATTATGCAGCTTTTTTGTGTTTATATTCGGTTTTTCAGAAAAATTTTATTTTCCTGTCTGAGCAGAAATTGACTTATACAATTCTTTGGTTTCGTCAGCAGTTTTTCCGTTTATAACAAGTATTTTACCGTCAACCCGCATTACTACACAAGAGTCGTTTTGGTTATAAGAATATAGAGTATAATCGCCGAACTCATCGTTTCGAAAATTGCCCAGTGAAAGCCTTGCAGAGCCGAGACCGTTAGTGCGAGTACCTTTATAAAATGTATCACGGTATTCAACGTTCTCTATTTTGTCGCAGTCTATTTGCAAATCACTCCAATAGTCAGCTTCAATTTTAAGCGTGTTGTCCTTAACTTGATACTCAACATCACCGGTAAACATAAGGACTGACGCAGCTATAACAATAAGCGTAACGATAATAAGACTGATTACTGCAACGATTTTCTCGCCCTTGCTTTTCGGAGCAGATTTATAAGAAATGCCCGATTTTATATGCTTTTTGTAAATTG
>CANARN010000042.1 GCA_947364045.1 uncultured Clostridia bacterium | reverse complement strand
GAAGGTGTAAAGCAAATCTATTTTCTTTTCTGCGGCGTATTCGCCAACCTGTCTGTGAGCCGCTTCGGTGTAAGAGCCAAGCTCCAGCATATCGCCGAGTACTGCAATTTTCCGCCCTTTTGCAACAGTGCAAAGAGAATTGAGCGCCGCCTTCTGCGAATCGGGACTCGCATTGTAACAGTCCTCAATAAACGTGATATTGCCGAGCTTTTTTATTCTTTGCCTCATACCGGACGGGACATAATACTTTAGTCCGTCTGCCGCCTGCCCTAAAGTAACTCCGAAGCAAAGTCCTATTGAAATCGCGGCAAGAGCGTTGTAAACATTATGTATTCCTACTGTGGGCAAGGTTATTTTTTGCCTGCCGTCTTTGCAAACAACGGTGAAATCGGTTTGCAAATCACGTTCTGTTATATCAGTTGCGCGTACATTGCACTTCGGATTTTCTATTCCGAAGAAAATCACGTTGTAATCATCATTTTTAACTGTTGAAAGCTTATCGTCATCGCCGTTCAGAACAAGCGGAGAGCCTTTTCGAAGTCCTTCAAGCATTTCCATTTTTGCCTTGAAAATTCCGTCTCTTGAGCCTAAATTTTCTATATGGGAAACGCCGATATTTGAAATTACCGCGCCGTCAGGTAAGGCGGCATTTGAAAGAGCGGAAATTTCGCCGAATTCGCTCATTCCCATTTCAATTACGGCACATTCGGTGTCCTTTTCAAGTCGGAAAAGTGTTTTCGGCATACCGATTTCGTTATTAAAATTGCCCTCGGTTTTTAATGTTCTGTATTTCTGCTCCAAAACGCAGGCAGTCATTTCCTTTGTTGTGGTTTTACCGACGCTACCCGTAAGGCCGATAAGAATTAAGTCCTTAAACTTTTTTCTGTAATATGAAGACAGCTTTAAAAGCGCCGCTTTCGTATCGTCAACGTAAATTACAGGGCAATTAACATCAACCTGTTTGCTGCAAACCAGCGCCGCCGCGCCGTTCTCCTCAACCTGCTTTGCAAAATCGTGAGCGTCAAACCGCTCGCCCTTTATTGCAAAAAACAGGGTATTACCGTCAACATCGCGGCTGTCCGTTGAAATTCTTGTTATTATTTTTTCGCTTTGTAAATCACTACCCAAAGCGCTTGCAATTTCATTTAATGTGAGTTCCATATTTTTTCGTCCTGTTTTAAAAATTCTCCGATAATTTCTTTTTCGTCAAAGGGGATTTTACCGTTTGCTGTTATCTGGTATTTCTCATGTCCCTTGCCGAGAATTAAAACCGTATCACCCTTTTCGGCAATCTTCAGCGCTAAGCCTATCGCGTCCTTTCTGTCGGATACAACAGCATAATGGCATTTAGAACCGTTCATCCCCTCTAAAATGTCGCAGATTATTCTTACGGGACTTTCGCTTCTCGGATTATCATCTGTTACGATAACCGCGTCGGAAAGCTCCCCTGCAATTTTTCCCATTACTGCTCTTTTGGATTTATCTCTGTCGCCTCCGCAGCCGAAAACCGTTATAATTCGGTTTTCCGTAAATTCACGCGCCGAGGATATTACATTCTGAAATCCGTCAGGTGTATGAGCGTAATCTATAATAACCGAAAAATCACGGTTAGTAGGTATTTTTTCACATCTTCCCGCGACACCGCTAAAGGATTTAAGAGCGTCTACGCACATTTTTGTGTCAATTCCTATTTCCGAGCATACAGCAACTGCGCAAAGAGCATTGTAAACATTGTATATACCCGGCAACGAAATAAATGCCTTGTAAATTTTATCGTGAAGCAAATCAAATTCAACGCCTGCGGATGAAGAAATAATATTTTCCGCATAATAGTCTGCAAGTCTGTCTTTCAGTGACACCGAAACGCACCGGCATTTTATTCTGCTCACATTGTTATAAATGTTCTTATCGTCAATATTAACAGCGGCAAAATCACTGCTTTCAAAAAGACGAAGCTTTGCGGAAATATAATTTTCCATATTGAGATGATAATTGAGATGCTCGGGAGTTATGTTGGTTATTGCCGCCGCGCAAAAGCTTACGCCGTCCGCTCTGCTTTGAGAAAGCGCTTGCGAAGAAATCTCGGAAACGCAGTATTTACAACCGTTTTCGGTCATTTCGCAAAAAGTCTTTTGCAGCTCCATCGGTTCCGGAGTTGTCAGAGCCGAGGATACGGCTTTTTCACCGGTAAATTTTTCGACTGTTCCCGTAAGACCGCATTTTTCGCCGGAAAACTCCAAAATGTGTCTAATCAAAAACGCTGTTGTGGTTTTTCCGTTTGTTCCCGTAATTCCTATAACCTTCATTTTCTCAGCGGGATTTCCGTAAAAGTTAGCCGCTATAACGGACAGAGCCTTTCGGGAAGAAGAAACCTTCACCGAAATTTTTGCCTTTGTTTTCCTTTCGGAAACAACTGCAACCGCGCCTTTCTTTTCTGCATACGGAATAAAGTCATTTCCGTCAAAGCTGTCGCCGTCTATGCAGACAAATAACGTATTCTTTTTTACGTCCGACAATTTATCTGTAACATTTTCTATTTCAACGTCCTGCGAAGAGGAAATTTCCCCTACTCCTTTTAGGAGCGCAGAAAGAAGCATAAATATTACCTCAAATTAAATATTTTAATCCGACACATCTTGGTCAGACCTGAAATACACCGTAACCGTTGTACCAAGCTCAGACTTTGTTCCCTCAGGAACGCTTTGCCTGTATGACATTATTGTTCCCGAGGTTTGCGTTGTGCCTGAAATTTTTATGTTAAAGCCGGCATTCACAGCCGCTCTGTTGGCGTCTGCAACCGAAAGGCCCGTTAATTTCGGAATCTCGCCTGTTACTCTTGCGGCATTCTCTTCAGTATAAACGACTATTACGCCGCCCTTTGGCATTGACTGACCGGATGAAGGAAGCTGAGAAACGACCTTGTCGCCCGAGCCTACAACTCTTACGGTAAATTTAGACGCACTGCTTACCGCCGCTGTTACTGACTGACCTACTAAATTCGGAGCTGTTATTGTTGCGCTTTCAAGCTCCTTGTCGCTGTACTGCGGAGTAATGTTAAGATAAGCGAGAACATTTTCAAATATTCTGCCTGCAACGGGAGCCGCAGCGCCACCGCCCGTCGTTATTCCGTGCGGTTCGTCAATCGCTATAAGCACTGCAATTTTCGGGTCATTGGCGGGGGCAAAACCTGCAAATGAAGCTATATTTTCACCTGGAGCGGTAAGCTTATCGCTCGTACCCGTTTTGCCGCAGATATGATACCCTGCAACATAAGCGTTCTTTGCAGTTCCCGATATTACAACCTCTTCCATCAGAGAGGAAATGGTTTTCGCCGTTTGCTCTGACACTACCTGTCTTTTTACCGTGGGTTTTGTTTCTCTTACTATATTCCCATCCGAGTCAAGCACTTTTGAAACAACATAAGGCGTCATAAGTCTGCCTTCGTTTCCGAGAGATGCAACTGCGGTTATCATTTGAATAGGAGTAATCTGAAATGTCTGACCGAAGGACTCTGACGAAAGCTCTGCAATTCCGAGCTTATCAACGCCGTAATATGTAACGCCTTCTTTTGGAGCTGCCTCGGCGGGCAAATCTATTCCTGTTTTGTCTGTAAAGCCGAATGCTTCGAAATATTTAAAGAACTTTTCTTTACCCAGCTTTTGACCTAAAGTTATGAAAAATGTATTACAGGAGTAAGGTAATGCCTCGTGAAGCGTCTGCACACCGTGCGCAGTTCTGTGGAAGCAGTGCTGATAGTAATTCGCAACCTTAATCTGACCCGTGCAATTATATGTGCTTTCAGTGGTTATAATGCCTTCTTCAAGACCTGCGGCGGCAACGAATATTTTGAAAACCGAACCCGGCTCATAGGAGTCGCTTATAGTCCTGTTGCGCCACTGAGCAAAGAGCGCGTCACTGTTTGCCTTCTTTTTCTTCTCATTGTCTTCCAGTTTTTCTATTGCTTCAAGAGTGCCTGATGACGCTATTGTGTAAGGCGTATTGAGGTTGTAATCCGGTACTGACGACATAGCCAGAACCGCTCCTGTTTCAACATCCATTACAACTCCGTATGCATATTTTGCATCACATTCGTCAATAGCCTGCACAAGCTGCTGCTCAAGGTAGTACTGAATCGGCTCGTCAATAGTTAAAACCAGACTGTAGCCGTCTGTTGCATCGTGTGTTGTTTCATAATCGTTCGGCATTGCGCCCTGCATAGCATTTTTTGCCGTAATAATTCTGCCCGAAGTGCCTGTAAGCTCTGAATTGTAATAAAGCTCAAGTCCCGATCTTCCCACATCCTCAGAACCCGTGAAGCCGATAATGCTGGAAGCAAAGGAGCCGAGAGGATAGTAACGCTTTGTGTCCGGGTCTATACCTATTATTGTACTGAGCTTTTCCGCAGAATGCTCTGAAATATAGGCTGTAAGCTCATCTTTCTTCGTCTGGTCGATTTTCCCCAAGATTTTTTCGTACCCGCTCGTGCTTTTTTCAGCCTTTTTCTGTACTGTTTCGCGGTCAATCTCAAGAATGCTTGAAAGTCCGTCAACTATAAGCGCTTTTTGGCTGTCGGTCTTAATTTTTGACGGATTGATATAAACAAGATATGCCGATGCGCTTTGAGCAATCACCTTCATATTCGAATCGTAAATTGCGCCTCTGTGCGCGCTCACTACTGTATCACTGAGTTGCTGGCGTTCGGCTTTTAACCGATATTTTTCGCCGTTGATAATCTGAAGCCAAAAAAGATTTCCGATAAGCGCAAGCATAAAAACAGACAGTACAAGAAAAGCAATATGCGACCTCAGCGCCGTTTTTTTTGTAGGTTTATTTTTCATTTTCAGCCGCTCCTCTCTCATCTGCTCAAGCTTAATTTACCCTATTACGAAAACAAGGAGAGTCAAGCTGGCTTAACTCTCTTGCCGTTAATTTATAATTATTATTTGTTTTCCGATTTTATTACATTTGTCTCGTCTGTTTCTTTTCCGCCTGCCATAAGAATTCTGTCAGACGAAGAAAGGTCAACGTAAACCACCTGATAATCCTGAACCTTGGACATACCTAAAGTATTGGCGGCATAGTCCTCCACCTTATCAAGCGAAATTATGGAGTCAAGCTCCATATCAAGACGGACCTTTTCGCTTTTTGCTATGTTCATTGATTTATCAATAGATGCAATATCACGGTTAATTTCATCCAGCTCCAAAGTACTGTAAATTACAATTCCTAAGAAGAAAAGGCAAATTCCCGCTACTGCGAATATTTTTATTATTCTTCTCAAAGCGCGGGCATTCTGCGCTCTGACCTGTGAAGCCGTCATACGCGGCTTTTCCACAACTCTGAGATTGGGTCTTGAATTATTCGGCTTTATTTTCGGAGCCGTACTCGTATTTCTCGGAGCAGCAGGCTCGAAAAGTTCAATATTATACCTTGTGTTTTGTGCCATTTTTTCTCTTCCTTTACCCTATTTTTTCAACTGTACGAAGCCTTGCGCTGCGGCTTCTGTTGTTATCGTTCAGTTCCTTTTCTCCTGCTGTCAGCCCTTTGTTGATTATCTTACCCTGAGGCTTTCTTCCGCATACGCAAACAGGAAACTCCTTTGGGCATATACAACCCTGTGCAAATTCTTTAAATTTTTCTTTTACTATTCTGTCTTCAAGAGAATGAAATGTTATTATTGAAAGTATGCCGCCGATTTTAAGGCAGTCAAACATATCCTGTACCGCTCCCGACAGCATTGAAAGCTCGTCATTTACCTCTATTCTTATTGCCTGAAAGGTTTTTCTTGCGGGATGTCCGTCACGCCGAAATTTTGCAGGATAAGAATTTTTTACGATTTCGGCAAGCTGAAGCGTAGTTTCTATCGGAGCTGAAGCCCGCTCTTTTACTATATTTTCGGCAATTCTTCTCGCAAATTTTTCTTCGCCGTATTTAAAAAGTATGTCCGAAAGCTCTTTTTCGCTGTATCCGTTTACAACATCGTAGGCACTTTTTCCCGTTTTACTCATTCTCATATCGAGAAAAGCGTCGTTATGAAAAGAAAATCCTCTCTCGGCATTGTCAAGCTGAAAAGAGCTTACGCCCAAATCGGCAAGAATTCCGTCAGCGGTTCTCCCGCCGAGAATAGATTTAATATTGTCAAACGTATTAAAAGCTATCTGTACTCTTTCGTCTGAGCCTATGCGCTCATTTATTACCTCTATAGCATCGGGGTCACGGTCTATTGCGACAAGCGTTCCGTTATTCCCCATTTTTTCAAGAATTGCTCTTGAATGTCCTGCTCCGCCGCAGGTACAGTCAACATAAAGCCCGTCCGGCTTAATATTCAAAGACTCAATTGTCTCATTAAAAAGCACTGAAATATGTGAAAATTCCATATCCGCCACCGTCAGAAAATGAACTCGTCAATATCATCAAGCTGTGACATTGAGATAGTTGCATCACGGTATTCTTCAGCCGCCCAGATTTCAATTCTTTGACCTGCGCCGATTATTACAGCGTCTTTTTTGAGATTTGCATACTCAACCTGGTCGGCAGTAAGAGTAACCCTACCCTGCTTGTCCGCACTTGAATCGGAAACCTGGCTGAAAAACGAACGCTGAACCTTGCGGTTAGGGTGGTTTATGAACTGACGGCTTACCTCTTCAAAAGTAGCTTTGTCGTAAACATAAAGGCACTTTTCAGGACCTTTAAAAATCACAAATTCATCGCCGAGCTGTTCACGGAATTTGGCAGGAATAAAAAGACGGTTCTTAGCGTCTAATGTATGATTATACGTATAATTAAAATACACCGTCTTCAAATCCTTTCTTTCTGTATTTTTCGGCTCAAAATTCACCACTTTAGTGAATTAAAAGTGAAATATTCCACCACTTTCCACCACTGTACATACATTATACAGTGCAGAATGAAAAAAAGCAAGTATTTTTTAAAATTTTTAAACAAAATTTTAAAAGGAAAATTGTGGAAATTGACTATGTCAAAATTTGCAGAAAAAACGTATTTCAGGATATAAAAACGGGTCTTAAAATGCATAAAAATATAAAAAAACAAAAAAATAAACGGCAGGAAAACCTGCCGTTAAAGTACTACATATAATTTTTATTTTCTGAATTTCTTTCTGTAGCCGTCGATTGCGCTGTCAACGATTTCTATTGCGCAGTCGGCATTTTTGGCCTCGTCAACAACTGTTTCTTTATTCTCAAGCGTTTTGTAAACCCTGAAGAAGTGCTTAATCTCCTCAAAAATGTGTGAGGGAAGCTCGCTTATATCCGTATAGCTGTTATAAGTCGGGTCGCCGAAGGGAATTGCAATTATTTTGTGATCGGGAGCGCCGTTGTCAAGCATTGAAATTACGCCGATAGGATAACAATGAACCAGCGTCATCGGCTCAATCTGCTCAGCGCAAAGCACCAATGCGTCAAGAGGGTCGTTGTCTTCAGCATAGGTAAGCGGTATAAAGCCGTAATTGGCAGGATAATGGGTTGAGGTATGCAAAACACGGTCAAGCTTTAGCATACCCGTTTCCTTATCAAGCTCATATTTCATTTTACTGCCCTTGCTGATTTCAATTACAACGTCAAAGGCGTTATTTTTAATTCTTTCTCTGTTAATATCATGCCAAATATTCATTTATTACACTCCTTTGTGTTTTTCAATTAGCTCTTTTCGGATTTTCCATAGCTTTTCGGAAAGGTCAACGTAATAGGAATGAGGATTTTCAAAACGCTTAACCTCTTCCCAAAGAGTGTCAATCTGTTCCGAGCAGTAATCACGTATTTCGTTTACCGACGGTTCTGAATAAACATATTCGCCGCCTATAAAAATCGGAACGAGCATTTCTCTTGCGACGAAATTTTCAACCTCTTTGCGTTTCCATGTAAAGTCCGGGTCAAATAGCGTGTAGGGCTTTGACTCGTCAATCGTTTCGTCATAGAGAGTAAGCACATCTGCAATTGCCTTACCCGTGTCGCAGTCAAACAGTCTGTAAAATTTCTTGGAATGAGGCGTATTTATCTTGCTTACATTTTCGGAAAGATTGATTTTCGGAATAATCTTCCCGTTTTTTTCAAGCGCGCAGAGCTTATAAACTCCGCTGAAGAGCGGCGAAGATGCAGAATTTATCAGCCTTTCGCCCGCAATAAAGCAGTCCACCTTTGCGCCCTGCGAAACCATATCGGAAATAATATATTCATCAAAAGAGTTAGACGCTGTTATCATACAGTCCGGATAACCCGCTTCATTAAGCATTTTCCTTGCCTTTTTGGAAAGATAGGTAATATCGCCCGAGTCAATCCGCACGCTTACAGGGCGCTTGCCCATAGGCTTTAAAACGTCGTTAAAAGCGCATATGGCATTGGGAATGCCGAAACGGATTGTGTCATAGGTATCCACAACAAAAGAGCAATTGTCGGGATAAAGGCGTGCATATTCGCAAAATGCTTCATACTCAGAGTCAAACATTTCAACCCACGAATGAATCATAGTATTTATTGACGGAATGTCAAAGGTCTTGCTTTGACGAAGCCCGGAAGTACCTACGCAGCCGCCGATGTATGCCGCACGGGAACCGAAATGAGCGCCGTCAAATGACGTTGCCCTCCTTGTGCCGAATTCGGCTACATTAGTACCCTTTGCCGCTCTGACAAGCCTGTTTGCTTTTGTAGCGATAAGACTTTGCTGATTCATAAATACAAGAAGCACGGTTTCAAGAAGCTGTGCCTGAACGATAGGCCCTCTAACTTTAATTAAAGGCTCGTTTGGAAATACGGGAGTTCCCTCGGGAACAGCCCAGATGTCACAGGTAAATTTAAAATTGCGCAGATAATCAATAAACTCCTCGGAACAGCCCTGAGTTAAAAGATACTGCAAATCCTCTTCCTTAAATTCATAATTTTTTATATAGTCAATAATTTGTGAAAGCCCGGCAAAGATTGCAAATCCGCCTTTATCGGGAACTTTTCTGAAATACAAATCAAAATATGCAATTTCGCTGCCTTTACCGCTGAGCAGCCAGCCGTTTGCCTGAATAAGCTCATAAAGCTCAGTCATAAGAGAAAGATTTTTACTGTATGACGAATTATTCATAATTACCATAGCCTTTCCGACCACACGAAGCACTGAAACCGCACGCACTTATTATGGCCGGATAAGGCGTGTAAGACGATTCTGTCCATCTCAAAATTTTGCCGCAGCAAATTCCGAAGGACATATAATTTGATAGCGTTATTGCACGCTGTCACCTTCTCATAATATTGTACCAAAACAAAAATCAAATGTCCATAAAAATTTGCAGCGACATTTTATTTTATTATTAAGCATTCCTAAATAAATACAGTTAATATGAAAATAACAAACAAAAATCCGAATGCATTTGCATTCAGATTTTTTGGTGGGCAGGGGTGGATTCGAACCACCGAAGTCGTCGACGGCAGATTTACAGTCTGCTCCCTTTGGCCACTCGGGAACCTACCCAAATATTCAAAAATGATGGAGCTGGTGGACGGACTCGAACCCCCGACCTGCTGATTACAAATCAGCTGCTCTACCAACTGAGCTACACCAGCGTCTCAACGCTTGAATATAATATCACAACAAAAGGAATTAGTCAAGACCTTTTTTGACATTTTTATATTTTTTTGCAAGCATTTTTTCATTTTTATTTTATAGAAAAAGTTGACTATCCGTTTATTTATAAAATCAGAATTTTCTCCAGACCATTTTATTTACAACACCCGTGTAAGACTGAATAAGCTTTACAACCTTTGTTGAAACATTTTCGTCAACATAATCGGATACGGGAATACCGTAATCGCCGCTTTTATTTAACTCAACCGCCGTATCAACCGCCTGCAAGAGTGATTTTTCGTCAATTCCCGCAAGGACAAAGCAAGCCTTGTCAAGCGCTTCGGGTCGCTCGGTTGAGGTGCGTATGCACACCGCGGGGAACGGATGCCCTACGCTTGTGAAGAACGAGCTTTCCTCAGGCAGTGTACCGCTGTCGGAAACAACTGCGAAAGCGTTCATCTGCAAGCAGTTGTAATCGTGAAAGCCCAGCGGCTCATGCTGAATAACACGTCCATCAAGCTTAAACCCGCTCTGTTCAAGACGCTTTTTGCTTCTTGGATGGCAGGAATAAAGAATCGGCATATCGTACTTTTCCGCCATTTTATTTATTGCCGTGAAAAGAGATGTAAAATTCTTTTCTGTGTCGATATTCTCTTCTCTGTGAGCGGAAAGAAGAATGTAGTTACCCTTTTTAAGCCCTAATTTTTCGTGAATATCGGATTTTTCAATTTCCGCTAAATTATTATGCAAAACCTCAGCCATAGGCGAACCTGTAACATAAGTACGCTCCTTCGGCAGACCGCAGTCTGCCAAATACCTTCTTGCATGCTCAGAATAAGCCATATTTACATCCGAAATAATGTCAACTATTCTTCTGTTTGTTTCCTCAGGCAGACACTCGTCTTTACAGCGGTTTCCCGCTTCCATATGAAAAATCGGAATATGAAGTCGCTTTGCGCCGATTACGGAAAGGCAGGAATTTGTGTCGCCGAGCACCAAAACCGCATCGGGCTTTATCTCTGCCATAAGGTTATAGGACGAAGCGATTATATTGCCCATTGTGTCGCCAAGCGTGTCACCTACTGCATTCAGATACACGTCAGGGTCGCGAAGCTTTAAATCCTTAAAAAATACGCCGTTGAGATTGTAGTCGTAATTCTGACCCGTATGGGCAAGAATACAGTCAAAATATTTTCTGCATTTGTTGATTACTGCTGCAAGCCTTATAATCTCAGGACGTGTACCTACAATTATAAGAAGCTTTAATTTGCCGTTGTTTTGAAATTTGACATTTGAAAAATCATTATTCATTTTATTCTGTATTTATACCAAGCTTTTGCATATTTATATATAAAATATTTCTGTAAACTTGATAGTGCCTTTCATAAATTTATTTCAGTTTAAACCTCTTCAAAAAAAGTATCGGGTTTGTCGGGATTAAAGCACTCGTTGCACCACATAAACGTAACCATATCGGTACTTCCGAGATTTTCGATGTTATGAGTATAGCCCGTGGGAATATCCACAACCTCTAACTTTTCTCCCGAAACAAAATATTCGTAAACCTTGTCCTCACCGATTTTTCGGAAGCGTATAACACCCGTTCCGCTGACAACAAGAAACTTTTCATTTTTAGTGTGGTGCCAATGCTGACCCTTTGTAATTCCCGGCTTTGAAATATTTACGGAAAACTGACCGTTGTTTGCGGTTCTGAGTATCTCGGTAAATGAGCCTCGGTTATCCACATTCATTTTAAGCGGATATGAAAATTTGTCAGTCGGCAGATATGAAAGATACGTACTGTAAAGCTTTTTGGAAAAGCTGCCTTCAGTTACATCGGGTACAGCCTTTGTTTCCCTGCTTTCCTTAAAAGAATAAAGCAAATCGACTATTTCTCCGAGAGTTGTATTGTGCTCGGTAGGTACTCGGCAAAATTCGCCGTCCCTCGTTTCATTGCCGGCAAGAGCATTTATAAGCTCCGTTACAACGTCGTCAATATACACAAGCGTCATTTTATGGCTTCTGTCATTGACGGTTATGGGTAAATCATTTGCAATATTGTTACAAAAAGTGGCAACCGCGCTGTTGTAATTCGGTCTGCACCATTTGCCGAATACATTCGGGAAACGGTAAACAAGAATTTTCGCCCCTGTTTCTCTTCCGTACTCAAAAAACAGGTCTTCCCCTGCTTTTTTGCTTATTCCGTAAGGGTTCGGAAGCTCAGCCTGAATTGACGAGGAAAGCATTACAGGACAGGTATTGTTATACTTTTTAAGGGTATTAAGCAAATCCGAAGCAAATCCGAAATTGCCGTTCATAAAGTCTTCTTCGTTCTTAGGACGGTTTACGCCTGCAAGGTTAAATACAAAATCGCAGTCACTGCAATATTCGTCAAGCAAAGCTTTTTCCGTATCAATGTCAAATTCACAAATTTCAAGTTTATTTGCTACCGCAAAGGATTTATCCTTCCCGTCACGTATGTTTTTAAGCTCTGAAACAAGATTTTTCCCGACAAAGCCTTTTGCTCCCGTAATAAGAATCTTCATTATTTTCTCTCCGTTTTTTGAAGCTCTTCCTGAATATATTCAAGCTTCAAAAGCTTTTCCTTTACCTTATCCACGGTTAAAAGCTCTGTATTGTTTGAATCAAATTCTGTGAGCGGATTACGGTTTGTGTCTCCGTGCTTGAAATATTTGTCATAATTGAGTGAACGCTTGTCACAGGGAACACGGTAAAAATTGCCCATATCAATTGCATTAGCGCACTCCTCATTTGTAAGCAGTGTTTCATACATCTTTTCGCCGTGGCGTATTCCGATTATCTTAATATCGGTTTCGGGGCAGAACAGCTCTTTAACAGCCTCGGCAAGAACGCCTATTGTGCATGCAGGCGCTTTTTGAACAAGAATATCTCCGGAAACGCCGTTTTCAAACGCAAACAGCACAAGGTCAACAGCTTCGTCAAGCGACATAATAAATCTTGTCATTGCAGGCTCCGTAATTGTTATCGGCTTACCTTCTCTTATCTGCTCAATCCAAAGAGGAATAACCGAACCTCTTGAACACATAACATTGCCGTAACGCGTGCAGCAAATTTTTGTTTTTTGGGGGTCAACCGTTCTTGATTTTGCTACGATTACTTTTTCCATCATTGCTTTTGATGTACCCATAGCGTTTACGGGATAAGCCGCCTTGTCAGTTGAAAGGCAGATGACCGTTTTCACGCCTTCGTCAATGGCGGCAGTAAGAACATTGTCTGTACCAAAGACATTAGTTTTGACCGCTTCTAACGGAAAGAATTCGCAAGACGGAACCTGCTTTAAAGCTGCGGCATGAAAAATGTAATCCACACCGTGCATTGCATTTTTAACAGAAGCCAAATCCCTTACATCGCCTATAAAGAATTTAATTTTGTCGCTCACCTCGGGCATTTTTGCCTGAAACTCGTGGCGCATATCGTCCTGTTTCTTCTCATCTCTTGAGAAAACACGTATTTCGCCGATATCCGTCTGCAAAAATCTGTTAAGAACAGCATTTCCGAACGAACCCGTGCCTCCCGTAATCATTAACGTTTTTCCTTTAAACATTTATTTCGAGCTCCTTGTTAATTTATAATAAAAAGTCAAAATCTATTAAACTATCTAAAGATTTTACATAAAGTTACAATCCTATACTCGATAAAAAAGCTTTTGCCGCTTCAGCTTTATCTGCCGAAATCTCACGATTATATCTCAATTCATTTACAGTACGTTTTGCATGACCGCAAAACACAAGCTTAAACCACCTGCGAACCTCCATTACCGGAGTTAACCAACGGTGTTTTTGCAAAATCGGGTAATAAAACTTAATTACATCATACGGAATAAATATCTTGGACAAAGCGTACTTAAAGCTTCCGCCCATTTTCTGCTGTTGAACAGTAATTCTGTTATCGTCTGTTCCGTAAACTCCGCCGCACATAATATAACTCTCCATTTGCTCTGAAACAATATCAGTTTCACCGTTTTCAAACCATTTTCTGCTCAGCTTCCGGGCGGCATCGGCAAATTTCAAAAGCTGCCCACGGTTCAGTAATTCGTTTCGCTTTAACGTATCCTTATCTTCAATATTATCCAAAATCCAAAGGTCAATAAACGGTCTTATTCCGCATCCGCCGTTTTCAAAATGTTTAGCCATATGAGCAATATGATAAAAATAAAACATCTCATCAGGCATTTCATAACAATAATTGTACCCGTCACGGACACGGGCGGTTTCCCATACATTTTTTAAAACCGAATAAGACTCATTGATAAGCCCGTCTTCCACCAGATTATAATGCAGTTCGACGTGTATTTTATTCTTTGAAAACAACGATATGTCATGAGAGCTTTTTATATTATAAACATATTCCAGTTTGTTAACCAATAAATCCGCCGCTTTTTCAATATCATTTTCACTGACGAGAATATCAATATCGCAGCTTGTCCGCATCCAATCTTCAGGGTAATACTTACGAATCACAGAACCTTTCAAAGGCATAAACGCAATACCTTCGGTTTCAAAAAGCTCGCAAATTCTCTCAGACTCGCAGTTCAACGCCTCGTATCTGTATATTGCTTTAAGAACTGATTTTTCTATCGCTGTATAACCTTTTGAAATCAAACCGTTTTTCTTTATACCATAGGCAAGCAAATGGTCAACATCATGTTTTTTTGCAGTTTGTATCATATCAGTCATCTGTTCATCGCTGAATTGCGCCTTTTCAGATTCATTTAACAATGTTCCGCAGACAGCAGAACGCAGCAAAGAAAAAAAGACTTGATTGGTTTCTTGATTCATTTTAACACCTGTCTTTATATAAGCTGTTACAAATCTCTGATAACTCTTGCCGGAACTCCTGCTGCAACAGTATTTGCGGGAATATCGTGAGTAACAACAGCATTCGCCCCGATTATACAATTATCTCCAATCTTAACATTACCTATTATTTTACAGCCCGCGCCGAGAATAACATTGTCACCTATTTCAACACATGTGCCTTTAGGTCCCTGCATAACGGTAACCTGCTGTGATATTGTAACATTACTGCCTATTTTTGCCGAATGCCCGATTATAATTCCGTTCATACCATGAACAAAAATCGGTGGGGGACAAATACTGCACCGTTGCCAAAATCCGTACCCATTGAAGAGTTGTGATACGCGTCCATCTTTTTTATCCTTAATAAATAGTACAGCCGCTTTATTTTACTCTTTTTAGAATTCGGATTTACAACCTCGGCTCTCATTTTCCAATATTTATCATGGTTATAATGCTGAATTATACAAAGTATTTTATTTACAAAAGGATTTTGTAAATTGATATTCATACTTTTCACCTCGCAAAATGTTTTATACTATTTGAATTACAGTCTCCAATATTTCATTTTGCTTTTTTCAAGGTCATCAACGCTGTAAAGACCCTTAACATCAATTAAAACCTTTTCGTTATCGGGACCCGGTTTAAACATATCCTTAATATCATCTATTGACAGTGCTTTAAATTCATTATGGGCAACTGCAACTATTACACAATCAGCATCTTTGACATCTTCCAACTTTGTTAGTGTAACACCGTACTCGTTCTTAGCATCACGCTCACTTGCCCACGGGTCAACAATCAAAGGTTCAATTTCATACTCATTAAGTCTTTTTATAATATCATCTACTTTGCTGTTGCGAGTATCAGGACAGTTTTCCTTAAATGTAAGTCCCAAAATAACAACCTTTGACTTCTTTGGCGCCTGTCCAACAGCAATCATATTTTTGATTGCGGCATCGGCAACAAATCTTCCCATACCGTCATTTACTATGCGTCCGTTAAGAATTATTTGACTGTGGTAACCCAGTTTTTCCGCCTCATAGGTAAAATAGTAAGGGTCAACGCCTATGCAGTGCCCGCCGACAAGTCCCGGACGGAAACCGAGAGCATTCCACTTTGTATTCATACCGTCAACAACCTCGTTAGTATCTATTCCCATACGGTCAAATACCATTGCAAGCTCATTCATAAAAGCAATATTTATGTCACGCTGACTGTTTTCAACCACCTTAACCGCCTCAGCAGTTTTGATAGTTGAAACAGGGTGCGTTCCTACCTCAATTACAAGGTCATAAACTTTTTTTATTTCTTCCAACGACTCTTTATCCATACCCGAAACAATCTTGTGAATATTTTCAAGACGGTGAACCTTATCACCGGGATTGATTCTCTCGGGAGAATAGCCGATTTTAAAATCGATACCGCATTTTAATCCTGATTTTTTTTCCAGAATAGGAATACATACATCCTCGGTAACACCCGGATAAACGGTTGATTCATATACAACAACAGAGCCTTTTACAAGATTACGTCCCACAATCTCACTTGCACCTATAACCGGTGTTAGGTCGGGAGTGTGGTCGGTATTGACAGGTGTAGGAACGGCAACAATATGAAATTTAGCTTTTTTCAGCTCATTTTCATCACTTGTAAACTCAACTGAAGTACTTTTGATAACCTCGTCTCCGACTTCTTTCGTCGGGTCAACTCCTGATTTATACAACTCAATTTTAGCCTTATTCAAGTCAAATCCTATTACATCAATGCCTTTTGAAGCAAATGCAACCGCTATCGGCATACCGACATAGCCTAAGCCCACAAGAGACAGCTTTTCTTCTTTATTTATAAGTTTTTCATACAGTGACATTGTTATCCCTCCAAAATATCCGCAATTCTTTTACAGGCAAAGCCGTCGCCGTAAGGATTGCTTGCCTTAGACATTGCGTCATAAGCATCTTTACTTTCCAGTAAAAGCTTAAAGTTATCATAAATTACCTGCTCTTCCGTGCCGACAAGTTTAAGTGTTCCTGCCTTAATGCCCTCAGGTCTTTCGGTGGTGTCACGCATAACGAGAACAGGCTTTCCAAGCGATGGCGCTTCCTCCTGAATTCCGCCGCTGTCAGTCAAAATCATAAAGCTTCTTGCAAGAAAATTATGAAAATCCAAAACATCAAGCGGTTCTATAATATGAATACGGTCACATCCGCCAAGCTCTTCATCTGCGGCTTTACGGACAACGGGATTCATATGAATAGGATAAATTGCTTTAACATCAGGATGTTCTTCCATTACACGACGAATTGCGCGGATCATATTGTGCATCGGCTCGCCTAAATTTTCACGGCGGTGCGCAGTAATCATAATTAGC
>CANARN010000041.1 GCA_947364045.1 uncultured Clostridia bacterium | reverse complement strand
TAGAGGTTTCCTGTATTGAACCATATAGTCAAGTAATGTTCCATCTGGGATACGAATTTGATGAGAATGATGTGCATGATGTGAAGTTATTGTGTGAGACATTTCATATCGAAATTCCAAATGAGTATAGATAACTACAAATTCCAGTTTGTCGTACTCACTTTAAATAATCAAAGACCGCTTACATCGTGTAGGCGGTCTCTTTTCGTGTTTAGATATATTTGATTTTGAACTTTCTTTTCTTGGCTGAAAGCACCTTGCAGAGAACATCGTCAACGCCGTCGGTGTATCTTCCTTGTGCTATCAAGTTGTTCTTCAAACGCATTAGTGATTGTATTACTCTGCTATATTCGTCATCATTAAGATAGATATGGAACTTTTCTTCTCTCATAATCTTTTCCTCCATTCATTGTATTTTGCTCTGATTACCGAAACATCTGCTTCGACATCAGAATAAATAAAGATATGTACGCTTTTGAAAACTGCTTTTACTCTGTCGGCATACTCCGTTTCCGTTTCGGTTGTCTTAAAAGGGAGCTTTACAAGTTTTATATTTCGCTGCTTGCATAAGTGGCTTTTGAGAACCTCCATCTGTTCTGAGCCGTTCGTAAATTCTATCGCCAGCTTTTCTGGCGGAATGTATGTTTCAAGAGGTATTCCCAATAGTTTATCTGAACCGAGCTGTACCTTTAGTCCTTTTTGATTGGCGTAATAGGCAACAGCCAAGCCGGGGAACACGGAGCGATATTCGCTTTCGCATACGGTGCATTTTTCTCCGATAATTGTTCTGTCGCTGATTTTTGCTTTCCAAGAGTGTCCGAGTGAACATTTCCACCACACACTTTTCATCGACTTTCTTGACACTTGTGTCGGGAGCAGAGAGTTTTTTTCGTAATCCCATTCAGCAAGCAGTTTCCTGTCCGTTGTGGCTAAATCATTGTATCCTGCAAGAACCGCCCTGTCCGCACAAACCGGGCATACTGTTCCTTTTACACGAGCATTGATAACGGACTTCCACTCATTGCCACAGGTCTTACACTTCCACCAAACATTATGTCTTGATTTTGCGTTTACCTCATCAGGCATTAGGGGATAATTTCTTTCTGACCACTCAGCCGCAAGGTCAGGGTGCGTAGTCGCCAAGTCATTAAATCCTTTGAGCAATGTATATCCACTACAATACGGACATCTACTCCCACCGGCACGGGTTGAAATAAGAGTGTACCACTCGTTTCCGCAATCTCTGCATTTCCACCAAGCCTTACTGTTTGCAAAGGCTGTTACCATTGTAGGCAGCAACGGAAGATTTCTGTCAGACCATTCAGCAGCAATATCGGGATACTGTGAAGCAAGGTCATTGAATCCGGCAAGGACTTTATTGTGTGAGCAGTATGGACAGCCTGTACCGTTTATCGTTCTGCTTTTAACGCTTGCTTCCCATTCGTGTCCGTGTTTGCATTTCCAAATAATCTTCTTATGAGAAGCGACAGATACCTCGGTAGGCTTTAATTTGTTCTTTTTAGACCACTCCTGAGCCAACAGGGGCTTCAATGTGGCTAAATCATTGATACCCTCTATTACTCTCGCTCCTGAGCATATCGGGCATTTCTCGCCCTTTGAACGAGCTTTAACGCTCGTTTCCCATTCGTGTCCGCAAGCGCCTTTCCACCACACTCTTTTATTTGAACCGAAGGTTATCTTATCAGGCGTCAGCGGTAAATTCCTCTCTGACCATTCAGGAATTAGCTCCGGGTGAACGCTTGCTAAACTGTTGCTCATAGTATAACCCCCCCTTCCTCTGTGATTATCCTCATTATATTGAGAAAAACAGGATTGGTGTAGTTTGCGATGTAGTCCGAAAACTATGAGAAATGAAAGAAGCTCCTGAGAAGCAGTAACTTCTCAGGAGCTGTGTGAAACTTAAAATTATGCGATTTTTTAGTCTCTGCACCGTTTTTAGCACCGATTGGTGTAAATTTGGTGTAAAGAGGTAAATTTATTCGGTTTAGAAAGTCCCGAAACCCGCATAAACACTGGGTTTTTTCGACTTTTACTTGTCAATAGGCTTCATTGTCGGGAACAATAAAACATCTCTGATTGCGGGGGAATTTGTAAGAAGCATTACAAGTCTGTCGATGCCGTAGCCGATACCGCCTGTCGGGGGCATACCTATTTCGAGAGCATTGAGGAAATCCTCATCAGTGTGGTTAGCTTCCTCGTCGCCTGCCGCCGCTGCTGCGTCCTGAAGCTTAAAGCGTTCACGCTGGTCAATGGGGTCGTTAAGCTCGGAATAAGCATTGCACATCTCCCAGCCGTTTATGAACAGCTCAAAACGCTCAACATAATCGGGCTTCTCGGGCTTTCTCTTTGTAAGCGGAGAAATGTCAACGGGATGGTCCATAATAAATGTGGGCTGAATGAGGTTTGACTCGCAAAATTCTTCAAAGAAGAGATTTAAGATGTCGCCTTTTTTGTGCCTGTCCTCAAATTCAATATGGTGCTCTTTGGCGACCTTCTTTGCCTCTTCGTCGTCCTTTATTTCGTCAAAATCAACGCCTGCATATTTCTTAACAGCGTCAATCATTGTAAGGCGCTCAAAGGGCTTGCCCAAATCAATCTGATGCTCGCCGTATGTGATTTCAGTTGTACCGCAAACCTCATTTGCAAGGTAACGGAACATATTTTCCGTCAAATCCATCATACCGTGGTAGTCGGTGTAAGCCTGATAAAGCTCCATAAGTGTAAATTCGGGATTATGACGTGTGTCAACGCCTTCATTGCGGAAAACTCTGCCGATTTCATAAACCTTTTCAAGACCGCCGACAATAAGGCGCTTTAAATAAAGCTCAAGAGAAATTCTCAGCTTAACGTCCTCGTCAAGTGCATTGTAATGTGTTTCAAAGGGTCTTGCCGCCGCACCGCCTGCATTTGAAACGAGCATAGGAGTTTCAACCTCCATAAAGCCCTGCGTGTCAAGATAACGGCGAATTGAAGAAATTACCTTACTGCGTTTAATAAATGTGTCCTTAACCTCGGGATTTACAATAAGGTCAAGGTAACGCTGACGGTAACGTGTGTCTGTATTGGTAAGTCCGTGGAATTTTTCGGGAAGAGGAAGAAGCGACTTTGTAAGAAGTCTTATTTCCTGAGCATGAATGGAAATTTCCTCGGTTCTTGTTTTGAAAACAAAACCTTTGATTTCAATAATATCGCCTATATCCCATGCCTTTTTAAATGCGGTATAGCTCTCCTCGCCTACGTCATTGATTGAAACATAGGACTGGATTCTGCCTAATTTATCCTGAATTGTAGCAAAGCTTGCCTTGCCCATAATACGTCTTGCAATCATTCTGCCGCAAACGGAAACGGTTTTGCCCTCAAGCTCATCATAATTTTCTTTTATTTCCGCGCTCTCGTGGGTTTGATTTGCGGTTGTAATCTGAAACGGGTCGTTGCCTGCCTCCTGCATAGCTTTAAGCTTATCAACACGAATCTGTCTGTATTCGTTAACGTCTATTTCTTCCTCAGATGCAGGTACATTCTTGTTATTCTCTGCCATTTTTATCTCTCCTTTTTGCCGAATTATGAAAACAGGGCGTTACCGCCCCGTTAGGCTGACGGGAATTTCACCCGAAATGCCGAAATAAATATTTACCTTAATGTAAAATCATTTTGAAATAGCGGTGATTTTAAACTGAAGCTGTCCCGAGGGAACCTCAATCAATACTTTATCACCTTTTTTGTGACCGATAAGCGCTTTGCCTACCGGTGACTCATCGGAAATTTTACCGTTTACGGGGTCTGCCTGAGCAAAGCCGACTATTGTGTATGTGAACTCATTTTTCTTTTTATCCTGAACCGTTACGGTCGAACCGATGTGAACATTCTCAGTGCCGAGTGAGTCTACATCAATAATTTTTGCGCGTTTGACAATATTTTCGATTTCATTGATACGGGCTTCAAGCTTCGCCTGATCGCTCATCGCTTCATCATATTCTGAGTTTTCTGAAAGGTCACCGAAGCTTCTTGCTACTTTAATTTTTTCAGCAGCTTCTTTTCTGCCGACAGTTTTTAACTGTTCAAGCTCTGCCTCCAGTTCTCTTAACGCCTCTATGGTAAGTTGTGTTTCTGCCACGATAAAAAACTCCTTTCAAATTCCGTGAAAAAGCACACGGCAACAAAGGCACTTAATCTGCGCCTATATACAAGATATTATATAAAAAAAACGCTCGTATGTCAAGAAAAATAAACGTTTCCTATATTCTTTTTTTCGCCGTTAAAAATAACATTTGCAAAACAGCTGTCTCCGATTGAAAACACTCCGCAAAACTCGTAAAGAGCCGCGGCAAATTTATATTTTTCAATGCCTTCCGGCTTTAAAGAGTAGTATTGCTTGGGACAGTAAAAATCATTTCTGTCACTCCCGATTTTCACTGTGTTTCCGCAATATGTTATTATTCCGTTTTTTTCGTCAAATACTGCATCTTCCCCTATATTTTTAAGCAATCGCTCTGCCGTATTATTCACAAGCTTTTTATAAAGCAAATCACTTTTAAACGCACCTACGCCTGCCATATTCGGTAATTTTATACCGTCATTTATAACAAGTCTTTGCGCGCACCGTCCTACCTCAAAGACAACACGTTCAAAATCCACCCCGTTTTTGCTCGCCGTTACCGTTAAATGATAAAACGGAGCGCCGTGCGGTACAGGAACCGTTAAAAGCAAATAAGCGTCTTTTATAAATCTTCCGAAAAGTCTTTCTGTAATATTATTCTCCCGTTTTTTCACGCTAAGTACACAAAACATAAAAATCCCCCCTGCACAATATATGCAGAGGAGAAAAATTTATTGCGGTTAAGAATCTGTCATTAACGCTAACGCTTTTTGATATTGCGCGTCTTCTTCAAGAGGAAGCATCTGAAGTCTTTCATTTTGCTCTGCGGTAAGTGAAACCTCGCTGTCGCACTTAAGACCTACTCCGTCATAGCACTCGCTTTTATAGGGCAAAATCTTGGCAACGGTGAGCCTTACTGCGCCGCCGTCCGAAAGCTCAAATATTTTTTGCATTGTTCCGTTGCCCGCAGTAGTTACGCCGACAAGAGCAGCCTTGCCGAAGTCACGCAAATCGCAGGCAAACAGCTCCGCAGAGCCTGACGTTTCCGCATTTACAAGCGCACACATTGACATTGAAACCGAATCTGAATCCGATGTAAAGGTTTCAATTGTATTACCCTTTTTGTCAACCGCCGTAGCAAGCGCCCCTGTTCCTTCAGTTGCAACGGGAACAATTAAATCTATACAGGCAGTAGCATACGGCACAAATCCGTCTGCATTGCCCCGCAAATCAAATATTACGGAAGAAACTGATTTATCGGTCATAAATTTAAGTGCATTTTTAAGCTCTTCGGCGGTATTTTTGTAAAAAGCGATTATTTTAATGTAGCCAACCTTTTCATTTGCCAAGCTGTAATAGACAGTTTGCATAGTGTAGCCTCTTGCTACCTTAACAGTTTTTGAATTATTATTATGAATAAAGGTAACAGTAACCTCTGTCAGCTTGTCACCCTCCAGCTGCTGTAAAAGGCTCGGTGCATTAAGAGCAGTTACCTTTGTACCGTCAACCTCGGTTATTATGTCGCCCTTGTTCATACCCTGAAGCTTTGCCGGAGAAGAGTCTGCCACCTCAGAAATATAAATTCCGTTACTGACAGCATCGTAAACTGCGACTATGCCGATACCGCCCTTTTCGCCTTTTTCCATCTGCTTGTATTCCACATATTCGTCAGCGGTCATATAAGCGCTGTAACGGTCGCCGAGTCCCTCGGTATAGCCTTTTGAAATCATTGAATTAAGAAGATTTTCGTTAATCTCGCCGTAATAATTTTCACGGATAACATCATCAATTTCGGAAAGCCCCGAATACATACCCGCTCTGTCCGAAACATCCTTAATAAGATTATTGTATGTATACATTAAAGCTGTCATTGTAACAGTAACAGCCAATGCTACTGAGATAAATATTAGCGAAAGAGTAAGCCCTAAGGACACTTTCTTATTCAATGCAAATCATTCCTTTTTAAGCAGATATGGGCGAAATGAAATTACCGTTCGGTTTTCTGAGGTAATTCTCGGGAGCAACCTGAGTACCGTTTACACGCAATTCAAAGTGAAGGTGAGGACCGGTTACATAGCCTGTGCTGCCGACGTATCCAATAATCTGACCCTGTGAAACGGTAGCGCCCTTGCTTACAATCATTGAACTGCAATGGCCGTAATAGGTAACAACACCTGAACCGTGGTCAATAAGGATATGGTTACCACTGTAGCTGTCATAAGCCGCTTTAATAACCTTGCCGTCTGCAACCGAATAAATCGGTCTGCCGTTACTGGACCCGTGCAGAGAACCTAAGTCCATCGCTCTGTTGTGATAACCGCGTTTGACATGATTCCACGAATATTCGCGAACGCCAACCGCCGCGCCCTGAAGCGGACAGATAATGCCCTTTGTAGAAACCTCATAATTGTGAGATACCGGACCTCCGCTTACAACGCCGTCGCCCTTAGAACCCACATTATTAACAAGATTGTCAATCTCAGTTTTAAAAGCCGCTTTTTCGGCATTTGCTTTTTCCATAAGCTTTTGATACTGCGCGCTCTGCTTATTAAGAGAGCCGATGTAGCTGTTCACCTGGTCAATTTTTGACTGAATGGTTGCAACTTTTTGGTCAACAACCGCCTTAGAAGCCTTTACGGTTTCCCTTGACGAGTCGAGCTGAGCTCTTTGATTGTCAAGCAATGCTTTGCTTTCTTCAAGATCTGCCTTTTTCTCATCGAGAGAAGCTATCATTTTGTTAAGCTCATCTATAGACGCGCGTATTCCGTCAACAAGCGCTGTGTCATGCTTTGCTATTTGATAAACAAGCTCGGAACGCTCAATAAAGTCCGAAAAATCCTTTGCTGAAAGGAAAATTTCAAGCATTGAGGTTTCACCCGCCATATATGCGGCGCAAAGTCTTTCGGAAAGAAGCTTATAAGCCTCGTCAACCTCAACCTGCTTTTCAGAAATTTGAGCGGTTACCGAAGAAATTTCGTTTTCTAATTTTTTAATTTTCGATTCAAACTCGGCAATTTCACCGTCAAGAGTCGCAATTTGAGCATTAAGCTCATCAATCTGTTTGCCGAGAAGCTCTATTTCGCCATCATAAGATTCAATCTGCTTCTGAAGCTGTTCAATATATTCATCCTGCTTGTCGGCATTGCCCTTGAGAGAATCCAACTTTTGCTGATACTGCTCAATTTCTTTTTCTCTTCGCGCAATTTCGTCCTGAAGATTTGCCTGTATTTCCTCCTTGGAAACTGCAAAGCTGCCTACAGACGCCGAGAAAATAAGGATAACCGCAAGTAATAAAGAAAGTATCTTTTTACTTTTCATCACTGATAACGCCTCCCTGTTCCTTAAGGTATTTGCCCATTGAAATAAGACTGCCTACGGAGCCTGTGAATATACCGATTGCGGCGAAAATTCCCAGTATGTACCATGCGTAATCCCAGAAATTTACAAGCTTGAAGGAATCAATAAAGCCTGAACAAATGTAACCTATTCCCGAATACAGACCTATGAGTACAGCGAAGGATACTATACACGAAATAACACCTAAGTTTATACCCTCAATCATAAACGGCCAACGGATAAACCAGTTTGTAGCGCCGACCGCCTTCATAATGCTGATTTCCAGCTTTCTTGAGAACATTGTAATTCGTATTGTATTGGAAATAATGAAAAGAGAAACAATAAACAAAAGAGTTACTATTCCCACGCTGATTATTGTAACAGCCTTTCTTATGTTTACCAATTTGTCGGCAACGTCGCTGTTTTCGCGGACACGCTGAATACCGTTAATCGCTTTAAGCTGCGCAACTGTATCGTCAAACTTGCTGAGGTCTTTAACCACAACCTTATATCCGTCGGGAAGAGGATTTTCTTTAAGTCCGTCTAAAAGAGCTGCATCCGCGCCCATCGATTCGCGTTGCTCCAAAAGAGCGTCATCCTTAGGAACAAAGATGCAGGATTCAACATTGTCAAGAGCCTTTATTTTATTGCCGATTATGCTTACCTCTTCGTCGGTAGCGTCATTTTGGGCAAAGACCATAACTACATTCTGATTTTCAATGTTATCAAGAAGAGCATTGATATTAAAGAATATCATTGCACCCAAGCCTATGATAACAAGGCACGCCATAAGCACGGCAATTGACGCTAATGACATAAGCTTGTTTACCCAAACGCTTCGAAATCCCTCTTTGGTTAAATATTTAAGACTTGCGCCCTTCATTCTGCGTCACCTCCGTCTTTGTCAGTCAGATATGCAGAATAATCGACATCCGAAACATCTGCAATATCGCTTGTATCAACGCCGTAATTCTTCATAAAATCTTCCAAATCCTTGTCACTGTTCGGCTGAACGTAATAAGCCGTATCAGGCTTGTCCCCTATTTCAGAAGTGCTTGCCTGCTCCTCACGGATTTTGTCAACACTTGCCTGAATATCCTGATGAGCGGCTTCAATAAGCTCCTGCTTGGTAGCATTTTTGTCATCATCGGAAACAACTGCTTCAAATACAGACTCCGGCTCTTCGTTTATTAAGTCCTCAGCAGTATCTGAAACAATTTCGCCGTTGTCAATAGTTATAACACGGTGATTAAAACGGCGTACCAGCTCATGCTCATGAGTAACCATAACAATGGTAGTACCGTGCGCATTGATATGGTTTAAAAGGTCCACAATTTCATATGACATTTCCGGGTCAATGTTGCCCGTAGGCTCGTCTGCAATAAGAATACCTGCGTTGTTTACAAGCGCACGTGAAAGAGCAACTCTCTGCTGCTCACCGCCCGAAAGCTGATTCGGAAACTGACGCGCCTTTGAGGTAAGCCCGACAAGGCTCAGAACATAAGGAACACGTTTGCTGATTTCCCTCTCCTTCGCGCCTATAACGCGCATTGCAAAAGCAACATTGTCATAAACCGTCATATTGGGAATTAAGCGGAAATCCTGAAAAACAATTCCCATTGTTCTGCGGAATTTCGGAATATCCCTCTTTTTAATTTTATTAAGATTGTAATCGTTAATAACAACCGTACCGGAATTAGGCACCTGCTCACGCATAATGATTTTAAGGAAAGTGCTTTTGCCCGCGCCTGAAGCGCCGACCACAAAAACAAATTCTCCGTCATTAATTTTAAGTGATACATTCTTGAGCGCTGCTGTTCCGTTATCATAAGTTTTTGAAACATTATTGAACTCTATCACAATTTTTACCTCTTTTAAAACAAAGTTACACATCATAACTATTATTAATGAGCATTATACCACAAAATGTGGTGTTTGTAACGATTTTTATAAAATGTTAATATTTATCGTCGATTTGCACAAAACTCAGTCGCATTTATATGAGTTATACACAAAAAGAAAAGAACCGATGTTAAATCGGCTCTCATTTGTCACTTAATATTTAATAGGATGCGAATTAAGATATTTTTTAACCATAAGCGCTACCTTAAACACAATAGCGTCATCAAATTCGCGAAGGTCAAGACCGGTCAGCTTCTTAATCTTTTCAAGTCTGTAAACCAAAGTATTTCTGTGAACAAAAAGCTTTCTCGAGGTTTCGGAAACATTCAGGTTGTTTTCAAAGAATTTCTGAATAGTAAACAGCGTTTCGTGGTCAAGGCTTTCAATTGAGCCTCTCTTGAAAATTTCCTTAAGGAACATTTCGCAAAGGGTAGTCGGAAGCTGGTAAATAAGTCTTGCTATACCGAGGTTGTCATAGCTTACAATAGTTTTTTCGGTATCAAACACCTTGCCGACCTCAAGCGAAACCTGAGCTTCACGGAAGGAGCGGGAAAGCTCCTTTATACTGTCGATTGTTGTGCCTATTCCAACAAGCACATGCGTATAAAACTCCGTACCCAGTGAATCAACTATTGAGCGGGCAAGCTTTTCAAGGTCTTTTGTTTCAATTCCCGCCTTAACCTCTTTAACAAGAGCAATATCTGTTTCGTTTATATTTATAACAAAATCCTTTGTCTTATCGGGGAACAAATCCTGAATAACATCAAACACAGAAACGTCATTGCGCTCAGCAATTCTTATAAGAAGAACTACTCTTGTAGCGTCGTTATTGAAGCGAAGCTCACGCGCCTTAATGTAAATATCGCCCGGAAGTATGTTTTCGAGAATTACATTCTTAATAAAATTGCCTCTGTCATATTTTTCGTCATAATACTGTTTAATAGTTGAAAGCGAGACCGAAAGAACCGCAACGTAACGTGCCGCTATATCGTCATCCCCTTCGACAAATACCGCATACTCAGGATGCATATGAGCGCCGAAGGCTTTATAAGTGTAGCCGTCCGAAACCGCAATATCAGACGAGGCAAAGGCAACAGACAGCGCATGTGACTGCATCTCACCTATTCTGCCCAGCTCACTGCATGAGATAACTGTGCCTGTTTCATCAATAACGCCGAAGGTTCTGTCTATAACCTCAACCATCTGATGAACTATTCCTTGAAACAATCTGTTTGACATTAGGAAACCCCCTACTTTGTATTTATGCAAAAATACAATTACAACACTATGTATTTTACACAATAAATGCGTCTTTTGCAAGCAAAATTTTGAATTTTTTCGATTTTTTCAAACATTTTTCACAAAAAAAGGCTCAAAAATTAGTCAAACAACGCAATTAAGGCACATTTTACTCCGTTTTTTTATTGTTCAAAATCACTAAAAATTTTTTCCGTTCTGTATTATCAGCAGTTCTTCTGATGTTATTTCGCGGCATTCACCCGGTTTCAGCGTTTCGTCCAACTCCAAATCGCCCATTTTAGTACGTTTCAGAAACGTAACCTTATTATCCACCGCTGCAAACATTCGCTTTATTTGGTGGTACTTTCCCTCGCAAATCTGAATTTCGACAAGCGGCTCGCTGCCGTCCTCAATAATTCTGACTTTTGATTCCTTACAGGTTGTCCCGTCGGAAAGCGTTATTCCGTTTTGAAGCATCATTCGCTGTTCTTCTGTAAGAGCATTGGCGAGCCTTGCTTCATACGTTTTAATTATATGATTTTTAGGCGATAAAATTCTGTGCGCAAAATCTCCGTCATCTGTAATAAGCACAAAGCCTACGGTATCCTTGTCGAGTCTGCCGGCAGGAAAAAGTCCCGAACGGAAAAGGCTGTTCGGCACAAGCTCGACAACTGTTTTTTCGGATTTTGAATTACTTGCCGAAACAATCCCCTGCGGTTTATTAAGCATTATATAAATATGCTTTTTTAAATCAACAACCGTTCCGTCCAGCGACACCTTATCATTTTCGCTTATTTTAGCGGCGCAGTCCCTTACTGTTTTTCCGTTAACGGCAATTCTTCCGCTTTTTATTATCTCTTTTACATCTTTTCTTGATTTTGCGCCCTGTGACGCGAGAATTTTGTCAAGCCTTTCCATACTTCCTCACTTTTAATTTTCCGGTTTAGAAAATCCGTGCATAAATCCGTTAAGCTCCACCGAGCAAACATCTCCACCTATTACTTTTCCTTCATAAACCAAAATATTTATTCTTATACAGTCCTTATCCTCATAGCCTGCGTAATTTTTTACGGCATAAGTCCATTTTTTTGCTCTGACGCCTTTAAAAAGAGATAAATCAAAGCCTTGTGAAAGCTGAATTTCATTGTATTTTGTATAAACCTCGTCAAAGGTTTCGGGAATTATTATTTCGCGGACCTCTGTCGGTTCTTCGGATACCTCCCAGCCGAACTGAGAAACAAAGCTCATTCGCTCGGCGGAATCCGCCGCATTAAGATTGGCTGTATTATCCTTTGACACATTTTCACTGTCTTTTGAAAGAAAGACAAGCGTTGCAACCGTCAGAACCACAAACAGTATAATAAGTATTGCCCTTATTTGTTTGGATTTTACCGTATAGATAAACATAAAAACACCTCGAACACATTTTTATAAATAAATATGCTGCGAGGCGGTTTTTAATGAATATAAATTTATTCGTCTATGCGCTTTGACTGAGAAGCGGCTCTGAGCTGCTGACGCGTACGTCGGATTTCGTTCACGGAATTAGTAAGGGTTTCATCTGCAATAGCTACAATATTTTCAACATATTCGCTTGCACTCTTGCGCATTTCGCTTGACCAGTTCTTTGCCTGCTCTGTAAGCTCTGTTGCAGTGTTCCTTGCCTGCTCCACTATTTCGTTTGCGGCAGCCCTTGCCTGCTGCATAATTTCAGCCGCAGCAGCCTCTGCTCCCCTTGTAATTTCATCTTCTGAAATTATTTCCTTAGCACGAAGATGCGCCTTTTCGATAATATCGTCTGCATTGGACTGCGCGCTTGCAAGAATTTCTTTACGCTCTGAAGCAATTTTTCTCGCCTGCATAAGCTCGTCCGGCATATTAAGTCTTATGTCCTCAATTGCCGTCTTAATAGCGTCGGCATCAACCAAAAGGTTTGATGTAAACGGAACGCTTTTGCCCTCGTCAATAATGTTGCTTATCTCGTCAAGTAAACTTTCTATGGTCATTTTTCTGCACCTCTCGTTATTCTTTTTACTATATCATCACGAACTGCTTCGGGAACGAAATCGCTTATATCCCCGCCGAGCTCGCAAATTTGTTTTACAACGCTGGAGCTTAAATACATATTTTCGCTTCTTGTATTTATGAATATTGTTTCAAGGTCTCCGTTCAGCTTTTTATTAAGCTGTGCCTGCTGAAACTCATATTCGAAATCAGACAGCGCGCGAAGCCCTTTAACCACCGCAACTGCGCCGCATTCCTTAGCGTACTCCGCCAAAAGCCCGTCGGCAACCCTAACCTCAACATTTTCCAAATGAGATGTGCAGCGTTTAATAAGCGCCGCTCTCTCCTCAGGAGAAAAGCAAAAGGAGTTTTTCTTGGAAGGATTAAACATAACTGTAACTATTACCTTGTCGAAAAGCAACGAGCTTCGTTCAATAATATCAAGATGTCCGTTTGTTATCGGGTCAAAGGAGCCGGGACAAATAACAGTTCTCATAATAACTTTTTCTTTCTGTAAGTGGTAATTTTTATTTTACCGTATTTATATTCACGGGCAAGAGAAAACTCCCCCGCAGTTTCGGGAAGCTCTTCCTCTGCTGATGTTTCGCAGACAATAACACCGCTGTCGCTCATTTTTAAAGCTACAAACGGCAAGACTTTGTCGATAAGCTTTTTTCTGTAAGGCGGGTCAAGAAAAGCAATATCAAACACATCTCGGGAAAGCTCTGCATAAGAAACAGAATCCCCTAAAAATGTGCTTGCCCTTTTTTCAAATCCGCAAATATTCAGATTTTCTTTGACAACATCCAAAGAACGCTTTGAAGCGTCTACAAAACAGCAGTGCTTTGCGCCTCTTGAAATTGCCTCTATGCCGAGCTGACCTGAGCCTGCAAATAAGTCAAGCACAGTCGCTCCGGGAACGTCAAACTGAATAATATTAAAAATTCCCTCTTTAACCATATCGGTTGTCGGGCGGACATCATCGCCCTCTAAGGTGACAAGACGCCTGCCTCTTGCTTCGCCTGTAATAACTCTCATAATCTGCTCCAAACCGAAACTTATGTTATTCCAATATTATATTATTACAATTTTTCGTCGATTTGTCAAGTTTTTTGGAAAATCCACCGATTTACCCAAGCAAAAGCCTTTTAAGCTCCGCCGCATTTTCCGCAAATACCTTTGCTCCCGCCGACTCCAGAACAGCCCTGTCCCGAAAGCCCCAAAGCACTCCTATAAAATCAATTCCGGCATTTTTTGCCGTTTGCGCGTCCACATCAGAATCGCCTACAAAACAGGCTTTATCCGAGCTGCTGTTTAAAAGCTCAAGAGCTTTGAGTGTTCCGTCGGGATACGGCTTATGCCTTATATTTTCATTTGCCCCGACTGTAACGGTTATTAAATCGCCGAATATTTCTTTACAGAGAGCCTGAGCCGCAAAATCGGCTTTATTGGTAACAACCGCCGTTTTAAAGCCTGCTTTTTTCAGCTCTGCAAGCAATTCGCTAATGCCGTCATAGGTCTTGGTTTTGTCATTCATATGCTTTTTGTAAAAAGCACAAAAATCCCGAAAGCACTTTTCGGTTTTATCTTCACTGCATTGCTTCGGCACGGAGCGTTTTATAAGCATTTTTATTCCGTTGCCCACAAAGGATTTAACCTCTTCCGACGAATGAGCGGGAAAGCCGTTTTCGGTCATTGCAAAATTTACTGCATCGGTTAAATCGTCAAGTGTATTGAGTATTGTTCCGTCTAAATCAAAAATTACCGTATTCTTCATAATCAGTACCATTATAATACAAATAAATTTTTTCTGCAAGCTCGCGGTTTATGCCCTTTACCTTTTGCAGCTCGTCCACACTTGCAGATTTAATTGCCTTTATTGTTTTAAATTCCTTAAAAAGAGCTGTTGCCTTTTGCTCGCCTATTCCGCTGATTTGCGTAAGAGAAAGCGTAAGTCCGCTTTTGACGTGCTTTTTACGGTGATAGCCTATGGAAAACCTGTGTACCTCCTCCTGAATTTCAGAAACAAGAGTAAATACAGAGCGGTTATCGTTTATTGTTATTTCGCCGCCGTTATGCGCTATTGCCCTTGTGCGATGCTTGTTATCCTTAACCATACCGAACACGGAAATGTCAAGCTTAAAGGGCGCTAAAGCCTCTTTTACGGCATTTACCTGACCTATGCCGCCGTCAAGCAAAATAAGGTCGGGTATTTTTCCGAAGCCGTAATCCTCACCGTCATCTTTGTGGAGAAGATACTCGTTAAACCGCCTTGTCAGCACTTCGCGCATTGAGCCGTAATCGTCCTGTCCGGTAAAAGATTTTATTGAAAAGGTTCGGTACGCCTTTTTAAAAGGTCTTCCGTTCTTAAAAACTATCATACCCGCCACATTGTCTGCACCCGCAGTATGAGAAATATCATATGACTCTATATATTCGGGAGTATTTTCAAGTCCCAAAAGCTCTTTTAACTCTTCAAGAGCGCGAACCTCAGTCCCTTTTCTGCCTTTTTTCTGCGCAAGCTTTTCAAATGCATTTTCGCGGCACATATTTATAAGCTTCACATTTTCGCCGCGTACGGGAACATTAACCGTACATTTTTTGCCTGCCGATTCAGTAAGATACTGCTCCACAAGCTCAGTGTCATCGCACGCTTCATCCAAAATAACCTTTCGGGGAACTGAATTTCTCATACCGTAGTACTGCATAAGGAAATCGGTACGCATTGCGCTGTTCGCTTCGCCGTCCAGGAAAAAGTGTTCGCTGTCGCAAAGCCTGCCGCCGTTAAATCTCAGAACCGCAACGCAAAGGTCATCGCCGTTTGAAGCAACGGCAAAAACGTCCTTAGACTCATCCGTTTCCGTAACAACCTTTTGCTTCGACTGCATATTTTTTATGGCGTTTATTTTATCTCTGTAACGCGCTGCCGCTTCAAACTGAAGATTTTCAGCCGCCGTCTGCATTTTCTTTTCAAGAGCTTTAATTACAGAATTTACGTCGCCTTCAAGGAATTTTATAGCTTCATTTACCGCTTCACTGTACTCAGACTGAGGAATTTTACCTGTGCAAACGCCCATACACCTGTCAATATGGAAGTTAAGGCACGGTCTGCCCTTTTTTATGTCTCTCGGGAAAACCTTATTGCACTGAGGAAGTCTGAAAATTTTATTAGCCTCGTCAACCGACTGCTTAACGGAATAAGAGCTGGTAAAAGGACCTATAAACTGCGAGTCGGTGTCATCCTTTTGAAGAACAGCCGATATTTTTCTGTAAGGGTCATTTGTTATCTTTATATAGCTGTAGCCCTTGCTGTCTTTAAGCAAAATGTTATATTTCGGCATATTCTGTTTGATGAGACTTGCTTCAAGAACAAGCGCTTCAAACTCTGAATCGCAAAGAATATAGTCAAAATTGTCAACATTTTCAACCATTTTCCGCACCTTTACAGCATGGCCGTTCTGAGAACCGAAATACTGGCTGACACGGTTTTTAAGTTTTTTTGCTTTGCCTATATATATGATTTTGCCTTTTGAATTTTTCATAATATAAACTCCCGGTGTTAACGGAAGCTTCATTGCTTTTTCTCGCAATGTTTTCATTTTGGGATTCAACCGAAATTCCCCCTATAAAAAAACAAGGCACACCGCAAAAGCGATGTGCCAACAAGCTTAAATTACTCAGCAAAGCCTGACTCAACAAGTTTCACAAGTTCATCAACAGCCTGCTCTTCGTCAGAACCGCTTGCATGAATACGAATTGTTGTACCGCCCATAATACCGAGAGACAAAACGCCGAGAAGGCTCTTTGCGTTAACTCTTCTGTCTTCCTTCTCTACCCAGATTGACGACTTAAATTCGTTAGCCTTCTGAATAAAAAAGGTTGCGGGACGGGCATGAAGACCTACCTGATTTTTTACTTCAACATCTTTTGTGTACATAATGCATTCTCCCAAACAATGATAAAATAAATATGGAATATAAACTAACAACTTTTTACTCTCATATTATAACATAAAAGTTTCTTCCGTCAACGGATTTCATCAATCAAAATATTATTTCGGATAGAAAAACAAAAACCGCAAAAAAACTACTTTTATCTTTGTTTAATTTGACAATAGCAATTTACATTTTTTATTTAATTTTCACATTTAATTATTTACTTTATGGCAAACTACGGTCGAATTCTCTGTTATTACACCGAAATCGGCACCTTCGCCTTGGTAGAAATCAATAATGCCCTCCAGCGCTTTCAAATTCACTCCGCAAACGTCAATGTCATG
>CANARN010000040.1 GCA_947364045.1 uncultured Clostridia bacterium | reverse complement strand
GCTAAGGCTAAGTCGGACGGATACGAGCAAATAGCAGCAATATTTGAAGAAACGGCAAATAATGAAAAAGAGCATGCTGAAATCTGGCTTAAACAGGTGAACGGCGGAGAGCTTAATGCAACTCCTGAAAATTTAAAAGATGCTGCGTCAGGGGAAAATTATGAGTGGGTGGATATGTACCCCGAATACGCCAAAACAGCGCATGAAGAGGGCTTCGACCATATAGCATTTCTGTTTGAAAAAGTAGCTGAAATTGAAAAAGACCACGAGGAACGCTTTAAAAAGCTTATTTCAAATGTCGAAAACAGTCTGGTATTTTCAAAAGACAATGATGTAATGTGGATTTGCAGAAACTGCGGTCACATTCATTTTGGCAAGGAAGCGCCGGGGGTTTGCCCTGTTTGTCAAAAAGAGCAGGGATATTTTATGGTAAAAGCTAATAATTATTGACGGATTTTATCTTTTTTATATATTTATTTGACTTTTTTGTCGCTTTATGGTATATTCCATTGATAAGGCGGTGAATTTATGAAATCAGCTAAGATTGTAAGACCAATTGATGCAAACGGAAGAGTTGTTCTTCCGAAAAATTTAATTACAGAGATTTTTAAGGCAACAGCCGATGAACACATTTCCGTTGAAGTGCTTTATACCGAAGACTCTATTATTTTAAAAAGATTTCAGTTTTCCTGTTCTTTTTGCGATAGGCGCGATGGGCTAAAGGAATACAGAGGAATGAAAATTTGTCCCGATTGTCTTAAAAAAATTAAAGAACTGTAAATATGTATTAAAAAAAGAGGCTGTAATTAGCCTCTTTTTTTGTCAGAAATTTGAAATTTTGTAGCTGAGCGTCATAAGGCTGTCGCTTAAATGAACATTTTCAACGGCAACATTCGGAAAATCCGAAGCAATATCATAGTGACTGAAATTCCAGTAGCCTTTTATGCCGAGTTTAATAAGTTCGGGAGTAATTTCCTTTGCCGCAGAGCTTGGAATACAGTAAACAGCTACTACAGGGTCGTTATCTTTACAGAAATCATATAGACCGTCAATATGTCTAATTGGAAGTCCTCTCAGAATCTGACCTGAAAGAGCTGCATTTTTGTCAAATACGCCTATAAGGTTAAAGCCTCTTTTTTCAAAGCTCATATGCATTGCAACTGCTTTACCAAGATGACCTGCACCGATTAAAATGGCTTTTCGTGTTTTGTCTACACCTAAAATTCTGCCGATTTCTTCGTAAAGACTTTCAATGTTATAGCCGTAACCCTGCTGACCGAAGCCGCCGAAGCAGTTAAGATCCTGACGTATTTGTGAAGCGGTAAAGCCCATTCTTGCCGAAAGGTCTTTCGAAGAAATTCTTATCAGTCCCTGTTCTTTAAGCTCGCCTAAAAATCTGTAATATCGCGGAAGACGTTTAATTACCGAGATTGAAACACCATCAGGTTTACTCATACGCATCTCCTCAGTTTGATGAAATCTTTTTTACGGTTTCCATTACATAGTTACCGAATTCTTCACAGGTAGCTCCGTCTGCTCTTCCTGTGATTGTAAGCTTTTTCTCTTCAAGCATACAAATGTCAAGCGCGTGCTCAAGAAGGTCTGCTTCAGCCTGCTTACCGATATGTGAAAGCAACATTACTGTTGCGCGAAGCATTGAGCAGGGATCAGCATACTGCCCTCTGCCTTCTTTTATCATTCTCGGTGCAGAGCCGTGGATTGCTTCAAACATAGCGTAGCGTTTGCCGAGGTTAGCACTGCCGGCTGTTCCTACGCCACCCTGAAATTCTGCAGCTTCGTCAGTGATGATGTCGCCGTAAAGATTCGGAAGAATGAATACCTTGAAATCTCTTCTTCTTTTTTCGTCAATAAGCTTTGCCGTTGTAATATCAATATACCATTCATCCGTGATAATTTCCGGATATTCCTCGCCGATTTTTTTGCAAAGACGAAGAAACTTACCGTCGGTTGTCTTAATTACGTTTGCTTTGTTGATAATTGAAACTCTTTCTTTATGATTTTTCTTAGCGTATTCATAAGCAAGTCTTGCAATTCTCTCTGTTCCCTCAGTTGTTGTTACAACAAAGTCCATAGCAAGATCATCAGTTACATTTACGCCCTTTGAACCAACTGCATAAGCGCCTTCGGTATTCTCACGGAAAAATGTCCAGTCAATGTTCTGTTCGGGAATTTTTACGGGACGTACATTTGCAAAAAGGTCAAGCGCTTTACGCATAGCAACATTTGCACTTTCAATGTTCGGCCAGGGGTCACCTGCCTGCGGGGTAGTAGTAGGACCTTTAAGAATAACATGGCACTGCTTTAATTCTTCAAGAACATCGTCCGGAATAGCTTTCATAACAGCAACACGGTTTTCGATTGTAAGTCCGTCGATGTATTTGAATTCAATTCTGCCGCTTTCAACATCATCCTTGAGCAAAAATTCAATAACTCTTGCAGATTCTTTTGTGATAATCGGGCCTATGCCGTCGCCGCCGCAAATACCGATAACGATTTTGTCAAGATTGTCAAAATCGGTAAAATCCTTCGTAGCTTTAATTTTTTCATTTCTTTCAAGCTGTTCACGTATAAGCGCTTCAAACTTGGAAAGCGCTTCTTTAATCTGATTTTCCATTTATAATGCTCCTTACATAGTTTTCTTTGTATAATTGAGAAGTCCGCCTGCAAGAATAATGTCTTTCTGTCTGTCGGAAAGCTCATATTTTAACTCATAGCTTTCGCCTGTTGTAATATTTTTAAGAACAGCAGGTGATGATTTAATAATAGCGTTCTTTATTCCTTCAAGGCTCAATTCGTCGCCCTGTGTAATTTTGTCGTAATCGTCGGGATTAGCAAAATTGAGTGGAAGAATGCCTGCGTTTATAAGGTTAGCGCAGTGAATTCTTGCAAAGGATTTTGTGATAACCGCTTTTACTCCGAGATAAAGCGGAACGAGAGCGGCATGCTCACGTGAAGAGCCTTGACCGTAGTTTGCACCGCCTATGATAATTCCTTTGCCCTCAGCCTTAATACGTTCGGGGAAGGTTTTATCGCATACTCCGAAGCAGAACTGTGAAAGGTAGGGAATATTACTTCTGTAAGGAAGAATTTTTGCGCCGGCGGGCATAATATGGTCAGTTGTAATATCGTCGCCGACTTTAAGCACGGCCTTTGCGGTAATATTATCACCCAAAGCTTCGCTTGTCGGGAAAGGCTTAATGTTGGGACCGTACATAACCTCTACATCTTTCGCTTCCTCAGGTGAAGCAGGAACTGCAACCATATTGTCGTTGATGATGAATTCTTCGGGAAGTGTGATTTCGGGGAATTCGCCCAAATCTCTCGGGTCGGTTAAATATCCTGTTAAAGCGGAAGCTGCTGCTACCTCAGGACTTACAAGGTAAATGCCTGCATCTGCCGTGCCTGAACGTCCCTCAAAGTTACGGTTAAAGGTTCGCAGTGAAATGCCCTTTGAATTGGGCGACTGCCCCATACCTATGCAAGGACCGCAAGCGCTTTCAAGAATTCTTGCGCCGGCGTCTATCATATCGGAAAGAGCGCCGTTCTGTGCAATCATATTGAGAACCTGCTTTGAACCTGGGGCAATTGAAAGACTGACCGTGGGGCAAACTGTTTTACCCTTTAAAATTGCCGCCACCTTCATCATATCAAGAAGTGAAGAGTTAGTGCAGGAGCCAATGCAAACCTGGTCAACCTTGATTTTACCGATTTCGGTTACGGATTTGACTCTGTCAGGCATATGAGGCTGAGCGGCGAGGGGAGCGAGAGCAGATAAATCAATATTGATTACCTCATCGTAAACCGCATCATCGTCTGCTTTAAGTTCAATCCAATCTTCCTCTCTGCCCTGTGCTTTAAGAAAAGCCTTGGTGATTTCATCAGAGGGAAATACAGATGTAGTTGCTCCAAGCTCAGCGCCCATATTTGTGATGGTTGCTCTTTCTGGAACAGAAAGGGTGGGTACGCCTTCGCCGCCGTATTCAATAATTTTGCCTACGCCGCCTTTAACTGTCATAATTCTGAGTACCTCAAGAATTACGTCCTTTGCGGCAACCCACGGACTGAGCTTTCCTGTAAGGTTTACTCTTACCATTTTCGGCATGGTTATGTAATAAGTGCCGCCGCCCATTGCAACTGCAACGTCAAGACCGCCTGCGCCCATAGCGAGCATACCTATTCCGCCGCCTGTGGGAGTGTGGCTGTCAGAGCCGATTAAGGTTTTGCCCGGTTTTCCGAAACGCTCAAGGTGAACCTGATGGCAAATTCCGTTGCCGGGACGTGAAAAGTAAACTCCTCTTTTTTTGGCAACCGACTGAATAAATCTGTGGTCATCAGCATTTTCAAAGCCTGTTTGCAGTGTATTATGGTCAATATAAGCTACTGAAAGCTCTGTTTTTACTCTGTCAATATCCATAGCTTCAAGCTCTAAGTAAGCCATAGTACCTGTTGCGTCCTGCGTGAGTGTCTGGTCAATTCGAAGACCCACTTCGCTTCCGCAAGCCATATTGCCGCTTACTAAGTGCGATTTAATAAGTTTTTGAGCAATTGTCATACCCATAAAATTATCTCTCCTGACTTTTTCATTTTTTTAACAATCTTTATTTTATTATAATGATAACATTTTGTCAATAATTAAACGATTTTAATTCATATTTTCTGTCAAAATAATTGCTATTCTTTTAATAATGTGCTACAATATTTAGTAATAATCTGCATTTTTCAGTGAATAATAACACTATCTTGTTAAAAAGGTGTTACTAAATTGAAAAATTGGTTTACAAATTCTAATGAATCCGATTATGTTCCGGACACTGAAGCTGAAGCTTCGCCGCAAATTTCGAATGACGGTGATTTTACTGTTTACAGGAACAACAAAAGAGTTCACTGCGTTTCGATTATCGGACAAATTGAAGGTCACGATGTACTCCCGCCAAATGCAAAAACAACAAAATATGAGCATTTAATCCCGCAGATTATTTCCGCTGACGAAGACCCGAATGTTGAAGGAATTATGATAGTTTTAAATACCGTAGGCGGCGACATTGAGGCTGGTCTGGCAATTGCAGAGCTGATTTCAGGAACAAGGACGCCCAGCGCTTCCGTTGTTCTCGGTGGAGGTCATTCAATAGGTGTACCTTTGGCTGTTGCTGCGGACAAGTCATTTATCGTGCCGAGCGCTACAATGACAGTGCATCCTGTCAGAATGAACGGTGTCGTTTTGGGAACGGCGCAGACGTTTTCATATTTTAAAAGAATGCAGGAAAGAATTGTGAATTTTGTGTCAAAAAATTCAAACATTTCTCCTGAAAGATTTCGCGAGCTTATGCTGTCTACCGAAGAGCTTGTTATGGATGTTGGCTCTGTTCTTGAAGGGGAGGCGGCAGTTAGAGAAGGACTTATTGACACAGTAGGAAACTTTAACGATGCTCTTGATTATTTAAACAGCATAAACATAAATTAGTTATGAATACCCTTGCGGTGTTCTTTAGGAAAAGGAGTTAGAGGTTACATATGGCAACAAATAAGAAAAACACTGCTCAAAGGAAAAATTCCAAAAAGTCTGGGGTAAACCGAAAATCCAACAAACAGCTGATTATGATTATAATGTTTGCAGCTTCGCTTTTGTGGCTTTGCATTGCTCTTGTCGACGCAGGCGGGCTTTGGGGAATTGTCAGAACATTATTATTCGGCTTATTCGGCTTCGGCACGTTTGTTTTTCCGATACTGCTGCTTGCGCTTTCGGTTGTATTGGCTTTGGAGAAAAATGAAAAAAGTCAAAAGGTGCTAAGCAAGCTTATATACGCTTTTTTAATTACTTTTCTTTTGTCTGCAATAATACATATTTTCGACTGCAACCCTGACAGCAGTTATTTCGAAGCAGTTGCCGATGCTTACAAAAATTTCAGTATTGACGGTAAAATGACAGGCGGCGGTTCTTTCGGCGCGCTTTTGGGCGGACTTTTCCTGCTCCTGACAGGCGGAAGTAAGCTTGCCTCACTTATAATTCTTTTCATTATTCTTTTAGTATCCGTAATGATAATTACGGGCCTTACCGTTGCTGGCATTTACAAGGGGATTTCAAAGCCCGTAAAAAAAATCGGCGAATATACAGGCGAAAAGCTTTCTGAATACAGCGACAAAGCCGAAGCGCTTTACGAGGAAAGAAAAGAAAGAAGAAAAAACTTTAATCCCGATGTCGATTTAGGACCCGACCCGCTTGAAACCGCTCCGATTTTATCTGAAGAAGACAGTGAAAGCGATAATGAAAACGATGAGCTTATATCCTTTGCAGATATGAAAAATTCAGGTGATGATTCTGAAATTAAACCTGAAATTGATAAGGTGATAAATCTTGATGACCTTATAAGAGGTACTGTTGAGGCGGACAAATCAAATGAAACAGAGAACGAAAAGAAAACTAATCTTCCCGAAATAATTGACGATGAAAATCTTGAATTTGAAGAAGATGAAGAAGCCAAAGAGGAGATACCGTATGTTCTGCCTCCGCTTGACTGTCTCAGACTTCCGAATAATGACGGTAAAATCAACTATGAGGCAGAACTCAAGCAAAATGCAACTAAACTTGTAGATACACTGAAAAGCTTCGGTGTAGAAACGCGAATTGTAGGAATTGAAAGAGGTCCGTCTGTTACGCGGTATGAAATACAGCCGGCCGCAGGCGTCAAAATCAGCAAAATTACAAATCTTACAGACGATATTGCTTTGAACCTTGCGTCATCAGGCGTTAGAATTGAAGCACCTATTCCGAATAAATCCGCTGTCGGAATTGAAGTACCAAACAAAAACAGGAATATGGTAACTTTGCGTGAGGTTATTGACCAAGGACAGTACAGAGAGGCAAAATCCAAGCTTACTGTAGGTCTCGGTAAGGATGTTACCGGTAATTTCATTTATTCCGATATTGCCAAAATGCCTCATTTATTAATTGCCGGTACTACCGGTTCAGGTAAATCTGTTTGTCTTAATACAATGATAGTAAGCCTTCTTTACAATGCAAATCCCGATGAAGTAAAGCTTTTAATGATTGACCCGAAGCAGGTTGAATTTACAATTTACAACGGCATTCCGCATTTGCTCGTTCCCGTTGTTTCCGATGCAAGAAAAGCGGCAGGCGCTCTTGGTTGGGCTGTTTCGGAAATGCTTCAGAGATATAAAAAATTCTCTGATAACAATGTCCGTGATATTTCGGGTTATAACAGCATTTGCGAAAGTCAGGGTCTCAAAAAGATGCCTCAGGTTGTAATCTTTATTGATGAGCTTTCCGATCTTATGATGGCGGCTCCTAATGAAGTAGAAGACTCAATATGCCGTCTTGCGCAGATGGCGAGAGCGGCAGGTATGCACCTTGTTATTGCTACGCAAAGACCGTCTGTTGACGTTATTACAGGACTTATTAAGGCAAATATTCCGTCAAGAATAGCGCTTTCTGTTTCTTCACAGATTGACTCTCGTACCATTATTGACTCAGTCGGTGCTGAAAAGCTGCTCGGAAACGGCGATATGCTTTACTACCCGGTTGGTATTCCGAAGCCAATACGTGTTCAGGGTTGTTATCTTTCGGAAAATGAAGTTGAGCAGGTTGTAAATTTCATTAAAAATCAGAAAGAAACTGTTTATGACGATGAGGTTAACAACGCAATTGAACAGATAGCTCAGGCTTCTGCAAACGGTAAGAAGGGAAATTCTTCTTTTGATTCATCATCCGACGCTCCTTCGGGAGATGATGAAATTCTCAAAAAAGCGATTGAAGTTGTAGTGGAGGCTCAGTCGGCATCAACTACGCTTTTACAAAAAAGATTAAAACTCGGCTATGCAAGAGCGTCGAGAATCATTGATGAGCTTGAGGAAAAAGGTGTTATCGGACAGTATGAGGGCAGTAAGCCGAGAAAAGTTCTTATTACCAAGCAGCAGTGGTATGAAATGAATGCAGTTTCCTCAGATGCTGTTGCGTCGGTAAATAATAACGGAGAATAAATATGATTAATAACAAATTTCTGCCTGTTTCCCTAAAAGATATGGCTGAGCGCGAATGGGATTCGGTCGATTTTGTTTATGTGTCGGGTGACGCATACGTTGACCACCCAAGCTTTGGCCCGTCAATTATAACGAGAGTTCTTGAAAACGAAGGTTTTAAAGTTGGCTTCATTTCTCAGCCTGATTGGAGAAGCAACACTGATTTTACCGTTTTTGGAAAACCACGTCTCGGATTTTTCATTTCTTCAGGTAATATTGATTCAATGGTTGCTCATTACACCGTTGCAAAGAGAAAAAGAAATACTGATGCTTATTCTCCCGGCGGAAAAGCTGGATTGCGCCCAGACAGAGCAGTTACTGTTTATTCACAGAAAATACGTAAAATATACGGAGATGTACCGATAATTATAGGAGGGCTTGAAGCGAGTCTTCGCCGTTTTGCTCATTACGACTATTGGGATGACAAAATCCGTCCGTCAATTCTTTTTGAGTCGGGAGCTGATTTAATTTCTTTCGGAATGGGTGAAAAACAGACTGTTGAAATAGCAAACAGACTCCGTAACAGTGAAGACATATCCGATTTACATGATATTAAAGGGACTTGTTACGCTGTATCCGTTGAAAATACGCCATACGGCGGCGTTGAATGCCCGTCTTTTGAAAATGTTCTTTCTTCAAAAAGAGAATATGCAATTTCCTGCCGTTTACAGCAGGACGAACAGGACCATATAAGAGGAAAAGTGCTTAAACAGCGTCACGGTAAGATGATGCTTGTTCAAAATCCGCCGATGGAGCCGCTGACAACAGAAGAGCTTGACAAAATTTACGATTTGCCGTATACGAGAACATATCATCCTATGTATAAAGAAGCGGGGGGAGTTCCCGGACTTATTGAGGTCGAATTTTCAATTACCCACAATCGTGGGTGCTTCGGCGGCTGTAATTTCTGTTCTATTGCTTTTCATCAGGGGAGATATGTTACCTCGCGAAGCCGTGAATCCATAATTAAAGAAGGTAAACTTCTTACGCAGGTTAAAGGATTTAAAGGCTACATTCATGATGTTGGAGGTCCTACAGCTAATTTCAGACGTCCTTCCTGTGACATTCAGGAAAAAGCAGGTCTTTGTAAGGGTAAAAAATGCTTGGCTCCTACGCCTTGCAAAAATCTTATTTCAACCCACGAAGAGTATTTGAATATTTTAAGAGAGCTGCGTTCAATTCCAAAGGTGAAAAAGGTATTTATCAGGTCGGGAATACGCTATGACTACCTTTTGTGCGATAAAAATGACGCTTTTTTCAAGGAGCTTGTTGAGCATCACATAAGCGGTCAATTAAAGGTTGCTCCTGAACACTGCTCTGCGGCGGTTCTTGACAAAATGGGGAAACCACACATTGAAGCATATAAAGAATTTTCCAAGAGATATTTTAAATATACAAAATCAATAGGTAAAGAGCAGTATTTAGTTCCTTATCTTATGTCATCTCATCCGGGGGCTACTTTAAAAAATGCTGTTGAATTGGCTGAATTCATTAAATCCGAGCATTTGCATCCCGAACAGGTACAAGACTTTTATCCGACTCCAGGTACTATTGCAACTGCAATGTATTATACGGAATTGGACCCATATACTCTGGAATCTGTTTATGTAGCTAAAAGTCCTCATGACAAAGCGATGCAGCGCGCAATAATGCAGTATTTCAATCCCAAAAACTACGATTTAGTTATTGAGGCACTGAAGCGCGCCGGCAGAACAGACCTGATAGGGTACGGCGAAAAATGCCTTATTGCTCCTAAGGGCGCGGATATTGCAAAATTCGGAAAAAACAATTCAAGTTCTAAGCAGCAGTACGGTGTTAAGACAAGTAAAGGGAGATATAATAAGAATGGCAAACAAAAAGGTTTACAAAAGCGGAAAAAGTAATCCTAATGCTTATATATCTAAAGGCAATATTAAACGCTTTATAACAATTTCCGTTATTTTGCTCGCCGTTATATTCGCTTTTACTGTCGAAATTATCGAAAGAAAAAACGGCGGCGCTTGGAAAAATGTATACAGAAATACAGGATTAATCGAGAGCTATCCTGAGTCAAACGGGTCTGAGCTTGCCGTTTATTTTCTTGATGTAGACCAAAGTGACTGTTCAATTCTTATGAATAACGGTAAAGTTTTAATGATTGATACAGGAACTCCGGATCAAGTTTCGAAAATTCGTGAAGCGCTTCAGTCTCTCGGAATTGCAAAAATAGACTACCTTATTATTACTCATCAGCATGACGACCATATGGGCGGTGCTGAAGAAATCATTGAAAATTATGAAGTTGTAAATATCATAATGCCAAAGCTCAGCAAAATAAATATGGTTACAACAAGAGCTTATGAAAATCTTTTAAATAAGGTTAAAGTAAAACAGGTACATGCGATTGCGGCAGAGCCTGATTTAACTTTTGATTTAGGTAATGCGAAATGCACTCTTTTAGCGCCTTTGAGTCAGGATGAAAATCTGAATAATATGTCAGCTGTGACTAAGGTCGTTTTCGGTTCGACATCGTTTATTTTCCAGGGCGATGCGGAAAAGAAGGTTGAATCTGCAATTCTTTCAAGCGGAACAGACGTTTCGGCAGATGTAATCAAAGTAGGTCATCACGGAAGTAAAACATCTTCAACTAAAAAATATATTGATGCTGTGTCACCGAAAATAGCGGTTATTTCCTGCGGCGTGCAAAATCGTTACGGGCATCCTCACGAGGCCACAATCGAAACGCTTAATAATGCAGCTGTTGATACCTATATTACATACCAATATAAGACTATCTGCATAAAAAGTGACGGTAAAAAGATTAGTGTTATTGACGGTTCGGAGGTAGTAAAAACTTATGAGTAAAGAGTTTTATTCTGTAAGCAGAATTGAAAATGAAACAGCTGTTATCGAATTTCCCGACAGCTCTTTTCGGGAAATACCGATTTCTCTTTTGCCTGCGGATGTTAAAGAGGGAAATATTCTGATTTTAAATGAAAAAAATGTATTTGTACACGATTTGCAGTTGGAACAAGAGCGTAAGCGGTTTTTATTGAGTCTTCAAGATGATATTTTCGGTTAATTTATAAAAAATACTTGCAATTACGGTTTTTATATGCTATAATTTTTCAGCAATTCGCATGTACGGCGATTTTGTTCGGAATTGCACTTCGGTGTCCCAAACAGAAAATGACCCGTGCAGAGGATAAAATAAGGAGGAAAAACACATGTCAGTAGTATCAATGAAACAGTTACTCGAAGCAGGCGTTCACTTCGGTCACCAGACAAGAAGATGGAATCCCAAAATGGCCGAGTACATTTTCACGGAGAGAAACGGTATTTACATTATCGATCTCCAGAAAACAGTTAAGAAGCTTGAGGAAGCTTACGCGGTAGTAAAGGAAATCGCTGAAAACGGCGACGAAATCCTTTTCGTAGGCACAAAGAAGCAGGCTCAGTCATCCGTTAAGGAAGAGGCTATGCGTTGCGGTATGCCGTTCGTTAACGCACGTTGGCTCGGCGGTATGCTTACAAACTTCACAACAATTAAGCAAAGAATTAAAAGACTTGCTCAGCTTAAGGCTATGCAGGAGGACGGTACATTTGACCTTCTCCCCAAAAAAGAAGTAGCTAAGTATGAGCTTGAGATTGAAAAGCTCGAAAAGTTCATCGGCGGCATTACAGAAATGAAGAAGCAGCCCGCTGCATTGTTCATTGTTGATCCGAGAAAAGAAAAGATTGCTGTTCTTGAAGCAAAGAAGCTCGGAATTCCGGTTATCGCTATTGTTGACACAAACTGCGACCCCGATGATGTAGATTATGTTATCCCCGGTAACGATGACGCTATTCGTGCAGTAAAGCTTATTGCAGGCGCTATGGCAGATGCTGTTATCGAAGGCAGACAGGGTGAGGCCGGAACAGCTGCTGAAGAAGCTGTTGAGGCTGAATCAGAAGTAGCAGTAGAGGCTGCTGAATAATAACAAATCTTAATTAGCCCGTTTCAGCTTGTTACGGGCTAAACTTTTATTAATATCACAATAATAACGGAGGTAATAAATATGGCATTTACAGCTAAAGACGTCCAGGCGCTTCGCGAAAAGACAGGCGTTGGTATGATGGATTGTAAAAAAGCTCTTGTTGAGTCCGACGGAGACATGGACAAGGCTATTGAAATTTTAAGAGAAAAAGGTCTTGCATCTGCCGCTAAAAAGGCAAGCAGAGTTGCTGCTGAAGGCGTTGTTGCCGCATACAGCGATGACAATTGCGGCGCACTTGTTGAAATTAACTGCGAAACAGATTTCGTTGCTAAGGGTGAGCCTTTTATAAACCTTGCAAATTCTGTTGTTAAAACAGTTGCAAAGGCAAATCCGGCTGATGTTGACGCTCTTCTTGCAACAAAGGTTGCTGACGGCGACAATACAGTTGAAGAAGCAGTTCAGGAGGTTTTCCTTGCGCTTCGTGAGAATATGAAAATCCGCCGTTTTGAGCGCATTGACGGTCACGTTGCAACTTACATTCACGCAGGCGGCACAGTAGGCGTTATGGTTGCTTTTGACACTGACGATGCAACAGCGGCAAAGTCTGAATTTGCGGCTATGGGTAAAAACGTAGCTATGCAGGTTGCGGCTATGAGTCCTGAATATTTAAGCAAGGATGAAATTTCCGATGACGAACTTTCTAAGATGAAGTCAATTACAATTGACAGCGCTCTTAACAAGCCCGATTCACTTCCCGTTCCGATTCTTAACAGTCTCATAAATGAAGCTGTTTCGGACAAAAAGTGGACTGACGAAGACATTACTGTTTATCAGGGTCTTGATGCAAAACAAAAGAAGAATTTTGTAAACTTTATTTCCAAAGAAGCTTATGCAACTCTTGCTGAGATTGCAGTTTCTCATAAAGATGAAATTTCTGAGAATAAGATTTTCACCGGACTTGTTCAGGGACGTATTTCAAAGCAGATTAAAGAAGTTTGCCTTGCAGAGCAGGCGTTTGTACGTTCTGATCTTTTCGACGGCAATGTAAGCGGATATATCGCTTCTGTTGCAAAGGAACTCGGTGCAGACATTAAGGCAACGAAGTTTGTCCGTCTTGCAAAGGGCGAAGGCATTGAAAAGAAGCAGGAAGATTTTGCTTCTGAAATCGCAAGTATGATTAAAGGCTAAAATTTCAATTTAGAAGCAGGCTTAATACCTGCTTCTTTTTTTTATACATCTTCGTAGATATGTGCAAAATCACGTACATGTCTTTTTTTATTTACTTGATAAATTAAAAATAATAATGTAAAATAATATTTAACCAAAATTCTTCATAAAATTAATAGGTGATTTTTATGAAGAAAAAATTGATTGCGGCAATCTCTGCTTTAATAATTATGTCCTTTTCATTAAATGTTATAAGAGTCAACAGGTTGGTTAAGCAAACATCTGCCGATGTAAACAGTATATTTACCGTAATTGTTGATGCAGGTCACGGCGGTGAGGACGGGGGAGCAATCGGCAAAAGCGGTTCTTTTGAAAAAGACCTAAATTTGCAGTTTGCGTTAAAGGTAAACGACTATTTGTCACTTTTCGGAATCAATACATATATGGTGCGGACTGAAGACAGGTCTGTTGGTGACACATCACTGCCGACTATCCGTGAGAGAAAAGTATCGGATATTCGCGCACGGGCAGCTCTTATGGATTTATTTGAAAATTCAATTTATCTCAGTATTCACCAAAATGAATTTTCACAGAGCTATGTTCACGGAACACAGGTGTTTTATGCTCCTAATTCCGAAGAAAGTAAGCGATTGGCTGAGATAATTCAAAAAACAGTTTGCGGTTTAACTCAACCTGAAAATACTAAAGTTCCGAAAGAATCAGGAACAAATATATATGTGCTTTACAATGCGACAAAGCCCGCTTGTCTTTGCGAATGCGGTTTTGTTTCAAATCCCGATGAGGAAAAACTGCTTTTGTCGGAAGATTATCAGAGAAAATTTTCGTTAGCGCTCTCCTACAGCGTTTTAAATTATTTAATTTCGGAGGAAAACAATGGCACAGAAGTCTAAAAAAGTCTATATTTGCAGTAACTGCGGTTATGAAACGCCGAAATGGCTCGGTCAATGCCCCGAATGTAACGAATGGGCGACTCTTGAAGAGGAACTTGTTTCTACTGAAAAAACTGCTTTGAAAGCACCCTCAAGGCTGAACACAAGCAGGGGGAAAGCACTGCCGCTTGCCGAAATAAAATCAGATATTTTTCAAAGATATGACACGGGTCTTTCGGAGCTTAACAGAGTTTTGGGCGGCGGACTTGTCAGAGGGTCCGTAGTGCTTCTTTCAGGTGACCCCGGAATAGGTAAATCTACTATTCTTTTACAGGTTTGTGAGTTTTTGGGAAAAGGATATACGATTTTGTATGTTTCGGGCGAGGAATCTGCGCATCAGATTAAACTGCGGGCTTCGCGACTCGGCGTTAATACCGAAAATCTGTTTATTCTTTGTGAGACGGATGCACAGTATATTTCTGAATATATTCTGAGTGAAAAGCCCGATATTGTGATTATTGACTCTATTCAGACTATGGAAATTAATGAGCTTTCATCCTCACCCGGAAGCGTGACTCAGGTTCGTGAATCAACCAATCTGCTTGCAAGAACTGCAAAAGCCTCAAATATACCGATTTTTCTTGTAGGTCACGTCAATAAAGACGGCAACATTGCAGGGCCAAAGGTACTTGAACATATTGTTGACTGTGTTCTTTATTTTGAGGGCGACAGAAATACGTCATACAGAATTCTAAGAGCAGTTAAGAACAGATACGGCTCAACCAATGAAATGGCAGTATTTGAAATGCTTGACATCGGTCTTAACCAAGTGGACAACCCCTCAATGATGCTTATATCCGGCAGACCTAAAAACGCTTCGGGAACGTGCGTGGCATGTCTTATGGAAGGTTCACGTCCTATTTTGGCAGAGGTTCAAAGCCTTGTAACGCCGACAGGATTCGGAAATCCGCGGCGAATGGCGACGGGAATTGACTATAACAGGCTTGCAATGCTTATTGCGGTTTTAGAGAAAAGGGCAGGGTACTACCTTAACAATATGGACTGTTATGCGAATGTAATCGGCGGACTTCGCATTGACGAGCCTGCGGCAGATTTGTCAATAGCTCTTGCTATCGTATCAAGTCTCAAGGACGTTATTGTTCCTGATGATGTACTGGCGTTCGGCGAAATAGGTCTTGCTGGGGAAATCCGCTCGGTTGTAGCGTGCGACCAGCGAATTAAAGAGGCGTCAAAGCTTGGATTTAAAAAGTGTGTAGTTCCTTACCATAATTACAAAAAACTTTCAAAAAGCGTACTTGATTTAATTGAAGTTGTACCTGCTAAAACAGTAAGACAAGCCTTTGAGGTGCTTATAAATTGAGCAATATATTTTTAACCGAACCGAATTTGCCGACCGGCGCTGTTACGGACGTAATCGTTTCCGACGGCGATGAAAGCCTAATAAAGACATTTAAGAATATTGGAATAAATTTACACAAAATCCGCAAAAACGGCAAATTGGAGCCGTTCTGCGCCAATCACGCCGATATACTTACATATCATCTCGGAAACGGCGATTTTATTGCTGACGTGACCTCTGAAAATGAATTAAATAACTGTAATATATGTGAAACAGTTAAGGTATCTTCACCATATCCTAATGACTGTTTGTTAAATGCCGCGGATATTGGCGATTTCCTTATCTGTAACAGTAAAATTACACATAAAACCATTTTGGAAGCGGCAAAAAAACGTAATAAGCGTTTAATACACGTAAATCAAGGTTACGCAAAATGCTCGGTTTGCATTATAAAACGAAATACCTTTATAACGGACGATGAGTCAATTTACAAAGAATGCTCAAAGGTAAACGGTATTTCTGTTCTTTTGGTGAGTAAAGGAAGTGTAGTGCTTGAGGGACAGAATTACGGCTTTCTCGGCGGAGCAAGCGGACTTTTAGGGGAAAATCGGCTGTTTTTTAACGGTGATTTGAGCTTTCACAAAGATTTTCTTGCAATTGAGCAGTTTTTGAGTTACCATAATGTTAAGTATTTGAATATAAAGAATAAACCGTTAACAGATGTCGGAAGCATTATTCCGATAAAGCAAAAGGGGAATGTTAAATGAAAAAATCCTATTTTATTACTTGGCTCGGCGCACTTTCAACGCTGTTGGTTACCGCATTTTCAGTATCTCATAAGGTTAAAAAATACGGAAGAAAGATATACTCTGACAGATTTATTAAGCTGAGCGAAAACAGTGTATCGGAGCTTATTGACAAGGGAACCGATTTAGCTTTGAAAAAAATAGTGAAATGATTTAAGGAAGTATATTTTATGAACACATATACAGGCTGTATTATTGACGAGAGCATCAAGGATAAATCAATACTCGGCGAGTTTACAATTCTTGAAACCCGAAACGACGGCGGAATAAGCTATATTGTAGAAGCTGATGAAATCGGAATTGAAAGTACCGTTTTAAAGCTTCAGGTATCAATGACCGATGAAAAATGCTGGTACGCCGATTTAAAAACATTCGACTTTCATTACATAATTTACAATGATAAAATTTTTAAGGTAAACAGAGATTTTCCCGAACAATACGAAGAGGCTAAGGAATACGGAATTAAAAGGGGAATTGCTGAAGAATATCTGCCGAATAAATCCTGGGCAAAATAGTAATTTTAAGGTAAAAGTAAGAAGGTTGTATGAATATGAATTTTGGATTTTCATATATCGGTTTAATATTTTTACTTATGCTGATGATACCCAATATAATATGGGCAAAGAACAAACCGAAAGACTACGACAAATATGTTAAGAATGAAAGTAAAATCTTGCTTATTTTTGAGAGGATAGGCGAAGTAACTGTTACTTGCGTTTCACTTATATTTACTGATTTTAATATAAACGAAATAACTTCTTGGACTGCCGTTTTACTGACGGCTTTTATTTTAATGGTCCTTTATGAAATATATTGGTTCAGATATTTTAAGAGCAATAAAACTATGAAAGATATGTACAGCAGCTTTTTGGGTATACCCGTTGCAGGGGCGACTTTACCCGTGCTATCTTTTTTATTGCTCGGCATATACGGCAAAAACTTATTTTTAATTGTATCTACGGTAATACTTGGAATCGGTCACATCGGAATACACTTAAATCACAGGAAAGAGGCGTGGAGCGATGATAAAACCTAAAAGATTAAAAAAGGGTGATAAAATTGCAATCGTAAGTCTGTCTTGGGGTGGCTTGGGTGATGATTGCTTTATTCATAAATTAAATATAGCTAAAGAGCGTCTTGAAAAAGACTTTGGATTACAAGTAATCTGTATGCCGAATGCATTAAAGGGAAGCAAATTTGTAGCAAATCATCCTGAGCTGCGGGCTAAAGATTTAATGGACGCCTTTTCAGACATCTCAATTTCAGCAGTATTCTGCGCTATCGGTGGAGATGACACAATACGCACATTGCCTTATATAGATTTTGAAATAATTAAGAATAATCCTAAAATTTTTATGGGATATTCGGACAGTACAATAAATCATTTTATGATGTATAAAGCCGGACTTGTGTCATTTTACGGGCCGTCGGTAATGTGTGAATTCGGCGAATATGTAAAAATGTTTGATTATACCGAAAAGGCGGTTAAAGATATTCTTTTCGGCGAATGGGAGCAATACAAGATTTTACCGAGTCCCGAATGGTCGGATTCATATATCCCGTGGCATGAAAGTAACATAAACAACCCTTGCAGTTTGAAAAAAGATTTACACGGATATGAGGTAATAAACGGCAGGGGAGTTGTTCAGGGACATTTGCTCGGAGGATGTATCGATGTTTTTATGATGGCAAACGGAACTGAAATTTGGCCTGAACTTAATGAATGGAAAAATGCAATCCTTTTCGTTGAAACAAGCGAGGACAAACCGTCGCCTGATTTTGTAAAATGGACTTTCAGAAATCTTGCGGCACAAGGTATTCTAAAAGTAATTAACGGAATTATTGTAGGCAAACCGCAGAATGAAACATACTACGAAGAATATAAAACGGCAATTACTCAAATTGTTGTAAACGAAGAGCACTTAGACAATTTACCTATTTTATATAATGTTAATTTCGGCCACGCAAAACCGATTGGGATTATCCCTTACGGTATTAACGCTCAGTTAGACTGCGAAAATAAAACCTTTATTCTATTAGAATGCCCAACGGTTTAATTTTTTATTGTAATAAACGGTAAACAAGATACGGAGGATTTTATGCACAGATTTGGTACTGACTTTTGGAGCGCATTAGATACTTTGGCAGATACTTGTGAAATAATTATAGAAAGGCCAAAAGGAACAGCACATCCAAAATATCCGAATTTTATTTATAAAGTCGATTATGGATATTTGAAAGATACATCATCTATGGACGGTGCAGGAATAGATGTGTGGGTTGGAACCAACGGCAAGAAAATTGATGCAATTATGTGCGTTCTCGATTTGATTAAAAAGGACTCTGAAATTAAAATTCTGATAGGGTGTACGGAAGAAGAAAAAGCAATTATATACGAAACACATAATGAAACTCCGTATATGAAAGGAATTATGATTCGCAGATAATTTCATTTTTGAGATAGAATTACTGCGTTTTTGCAAAATAGTATAAATATATTCAGCGATTCATAAAAGCTTTCGCTGTAAATTTTAAAACTGACTTCTTTAGTTAAACGAAGTCAGTTTTTTAGTTTAATTATAT
>CANARN010000039.1 GCA_947364045.1 uncultured Clostridia bacterium | reverse complement strand
ATATTAACCGGAACTTTATTGTCGGTAATTTTTCTCGGAGCATAAGTGCTGAAAGGATGATTGTATGAAAACAAATAAAATTTTAATTCCAATAGTAGTGTTAATTGTGACTGTAATCAGTGCATATTCCCTAATAACGACAAATATTAAAGCCGTTAAAGAATACAATGAAATTCTTTCTTCTGCACGTGACTACGCTTCACAAGGAATTGTGGATGATGCTGTAAAATATTACGAACAAGCTATTGACTTAAAATGTGATGTGGATACATATATTGAGTATGTTAATGTTTATGTTAATAACGGATATCGGAAAAAAGCTTTACGAGTAGCAGAACAAATGGTTAAGGATATAAATGATTCACCTAAAGCATATGAGTGTCTGCTTGATCAATATATTGCATTGGAGTTATATGAAGAATGTTTTCAATTGGATGATGAGGCTATAAGCAAGAAGTTGCGCTCAGATGGATTTATAAATAAGATGGCAGACATTGAATACGTATATACTTATGATTATCAATTGTATTCATCGGTAAAAGCATTTTCCGGCGGATTTGCAGCGGTTGAATCTGATGAACTATACGGTGTAATAGATGAAACAGGAAACAGGGTATTAAATAAATTATATAAAGAAGCCGGATGCTTTTCTTATTATACCAATGCAAATAATAAAGATGACAGCGGTTATGTAATTCCGGTATGCACAAAAGACGGTAAATGGCAGTATGTGTCTTCAACCGGAAACAAAAAAATTGAAATCAGCGATGATTTAAAGTTTGATAATTTGGGACTATATATTGACAATGGATTAATAGCCGCCTCAATATCGGGAAAGTATGCTTACTATAATTCAAAATTTGAAAAGCAGTTTGGTGATTATGAGTACGCCTCTGCATTTAATTGCGGCTGTGCCGCGATAAAGGTCGGAGAAGCAGAATGGTATATCATAAATGAAAAGGGAGAGAAATTAAACAGCACTCCATATTTAGATGTAATTCTTGATTCAAAAGGAATCGCCTTTAGAAACGATAGGGCTTTTGTTATGATTGACGGAAGCTACTGTATGATAGATACCTCTGGCAATGTAATAGGTGAGAATAAATTTATTGATGCAATGCCTTTCCTTAACACAAAGCAAGTTGATAAAAAGAAAAAAATTGATAATTCTAAAACGGTTCTTGCGGCTGTTTGCTCAGGTGGCAAATGGGGATATGTTGACACAGAATGCAATTTTGTAATTGAACCGCAGTATCAAGATGCTCATTCTTTTTCAAATTCATTTGCGGCAGTATGCAAAGACGGTAAATGGGGATTTATCTGTACAAATGGTTCTTTAGCAATAGATTATCAGTTTGAAAATGTTGGTGACTTTAATACAAAGGGTTGTGTTTTTACATCTGCAAATTCCAGATGGTCTTTACTTAAGCTTTATAAATATAATCATTAAAGAGGTGCTTGATATGATGAATTTTACATTTGAAAATCAAGGAACAAATACGTACCTTGTATATACAATGTCATCCAATGATATAGTAGACACTATGAGTTTAGGCATGTTAACCAATAATAAAATATCAGGACTTGCTACTACATTGTTTACACAAACAGACGATAAAAAATATATTAAATATAATGTTTCTGCAAAAGTTTCATCAAAACAGTTTTTTACAGGTGCGGTTAATAAAAAAAGATTGTTAGGTGTTTTTGAGGGTATTGTAGATGCGTTGCTTGCTGCGGAAGATTATATGATAGATGAAAAAACCGTTTTATTAGATATGAACTACATATTTGCAGATGTATCTACTTGTGAAACCGTTTTAATTTGTTTGCCGATACAAGGCTATTGTAATAATCAAGATTTGGGATCGTTCTTCAAGAACATTATGTTTAGCACACAATTTGACCAAACTGAGAATTGCGATTATGTTGCTAAAATAATAAATTATTTGAACAGCACACCGCGATTTTCTTTATTGGATTTTAAAGAATTATTGGATTCTATTAATAAAACAACAGTTTCTATCGTTCAGCAACCTAAGGTACAAGCAGTTGAACCGCCAAAGACAGAAAAAACTGTTGCACCAAAATCAGTAGTCCAACCTGTAGTTAAGCCGGTTTTATCTGTGCCGGACAAGCCTTCATTGAAACAAATGCAAGTTGTTGCACCTCCTGTTAATCAATCAAGTCCTCAAGTATCAACTCAATCTGAAAATAAAATATCGATGTTCGGTTTACTTATGCATTATAACAAAGAAAATGTTGAACTTTATAAAGCCCAGAAAGCCGCTAAAAAAGCAGCTAATGGTGTATCAAATAAACCGATAACTCCGCAACAGAATAAACATATTATGCAGAATACCGGATTTGCAGTTCCCGGTATGAATCCGGTATCAGATACGCCAAGTTTTGCAGTACCGGGGCAACAGAATATTCCTATATCATCGAATAAACCTCAACCTGTGCAACCTAAAGTGGATATGAATGCGGTATCAAATTCCGTTCATACTGTTGCTTCGACATCTTCCCCAAAACCCACTTGTGTAACAAGAGGAGTTTCAAAAGATCAGCCGGTTAATTTTGGAGAGACTACTGTACTTGGCGGCGGAGCCATAGGCGAAACAACAGTGCTTACTGCAGCGCAGGACCCAAATAAAATTATTGCTCCTCATATTATTCGTCAGAAGAATAATGAAAAGATTTTATTGAATAAACCTGTATTCAGAATCGGAAAAGAAAGAAGTTATGTGGATTATTTTATTGGCGATAATACTGCCATCAGTCGTAGTCATGCAAATATTATAAGTCGTGACGGCGAATATTTTGTTGTTGATACAAACTCAACAAATCACACATTTGTAAACGGAACAATGATTCAGAGCAATGTGGAAAAAGTAATTACTCACGGAGATAAACTTCGCTTTGCAAATGAGGATTTTGAATTTAGACTTTATTAACAAAACAAAAAATAATAAAGAAAAAATGCAGTTAATTAATATTTAGATGAAAACAAATATAAGTTAGGATGAAATTATGAATTTTATAGTATCTGCAACGACTGATATTGGACTTACCAAAAGTACCAATCAAGATAGTTACAATGTTAGTGTGTTTAACACTAATAAAGGGAAAATTGTTCTCGCTGTTCTTTGCGACGGAATGGGCGGTTTATCAAAAGGGGAAGTTGCCAGTGCATCTCTTGTAAAAGCATTCAGAGAATGGGCTGCAGTACGGTTACCTATTTTGTTGGAGAAGGAACAACTTGATGAGACTATTTTTACTGAATGGACAGATATTTCAATAAAATTTAATGAAAAAATAAAAAACTATGGAAAAAAATGCGGACTAGTTAACGGACTCGGAACTACGTTAACGGCAATGCTGTTAACGGAAAGCAGATATTATATTATTAATATAGGAGATACAAGAGCTTACGAAATAACGGATACTGTTGTTCAGTTGACTAAAGATCAAACGGTGGTTGCAAGGGAAATTGAACAAGGCATATTAACTGTTGAAGAGGCAGAAAGCGACCCGCGAAGAAGCATTCTTTTGCAATGCGTCGGAGCTTCAGATGAGATTTATCCGGACGTATTTTGCGGAGATATCAGAAAAGATGCGGTATATATACTTTGCAGTGACGGATTTCGTCACGAGATCACCGAAACGGAAATACACAGTTGTTTAAATCCAAGCGTAATGGTGGATACAAACGGAATGAAAAGCAATATCGAAAAGCTTATTGAACTTAATAAGCAACGCCAAGAGCGAGACAATATATCGGCAATAGCAATAAGAACATTTTAATAATCGGAGATAGAATATGCTTGAAATAGGTTCACTTATTGATGAAAAATATAAAATATTGAGTCAAGTCGGTCAGGGCGGAATGAGTACTGTTTATATGGCAATAAACGAAAAAGCCAATAAAACATGGGCAGTTAAAGAAGTAAGAAAAGACGGCGTATTAAATTTCGAAGCTGTTAAGCAGGGTCTCATAGCCGAAACTGATATTTTAAAAAAATTAAATCATTCTAATTTACCCAGTATTGTTGATGTAATTGATACTAACGATTCATTTATCATAATTATGGATTATGTTCAGGGCAATTCTCTCAATAAAGCGTTAGAAGAATACGGCGCACAGCCTCAGGAGTATGTTATAGAATGGGCTAAGCAGCTTTGCGATGTTTTAGGATATCTTCATTCTCGACAGCCTGCTATAATTTACCGCGATATGAAACCTTCAAATATTATGCTGAAACCGGACGGTAATATTACATTAATTGACTTTGGTACAGCACGTGAGTTTAAAGAGAAGAACTTAGCAGATACAACCTGTCTCGGAACGATTGGTTATGCTGCGCCGGAACAATTCGGGGGAATGGGTCAAACAGATTGCAGAACGGATATATACTGTTTAGGCGCAACGCTTTATCATTTGGTAACAGGCTGTAACCCCAGTGAACCTCCCTATGAAATGAAACCGATTCGGCAAATAAATCCGGGTTTGTCGGGAGGATTGGAAAGAATTATTTTAAAATGTACTCAGCGTGATCCGAATGACCGATATCAGTCAGCAGCAGAATTGATGTATGCATTAAATCATTATGAGGAAATAGATGATAAATATAAAAAGAAACAAACAAGAAAACTTGCCGGTTTTACTTTTGCCTTTGTTATGAGTTTGATATTTGCTGTCAGCGGTTTTGCGTTAAATAATACTGCAAATAAAATGGCTACGGATACATATCAATCAGTTTTAAAGAATGCAGAGAGTACATCTAACTATGAGCAAAAAATACAACTTTATACTGAGTGCATTTCAATTCCCGGTAAAGAGGGTCAAAAAGATGCATACTTAGGACTTATAGAGACTTTTCGGTATAATGATAATAATTTCACAGATGACGAAGCTAACTTATTGGATAAGCTGATTTCAAATAATCGTGAAGCGCTAATAAAAGATACGCTTGCATATTCAGAAATTTGTTATGAAACGGGAAAATTGTATTGGTATTATTATAATGGAAATTCAAATAAGTTTACCTCTGCAATAACAGCAAAACCATGGTTTAAAAATGTTATTGAGTATGCTAATGAGGATTATAAAAATAAAAGCACGGCTGAAGTATATTATGCTGTCGGAGATTTTTATTCTTCTGTTACAGAATTGCAAAAAACAGGTGAGGATAAAGGACAATACACTCAATTTTTTAACAATATTTTATCTTTGATGGAGTCGGTCGGGAAAAATGAAAAAGAAACAGAAATTGTCAGACTGGAAATGCTTGAACTTGCAAGGAGCTCCATTCAGCAATATGCTACAAAGTTTTACCGTGATGAAATCAGATACAGTGATATTGAAAAAATGTTAAAAGATATTTCAAATATTACGTACAATATGGATACCGATCTTGATTTGAAAAATACGATTTTGAATTTGCTGAAAAGTACTGAATCAGACGTTGCTCTTGCATACGGAATAAAGACAGGGGTGGAAGATAATAATGTCAATTGAATTATTGCAAAAGCTTTCCATGATCTCGTATATTATTGCAGGATTGGCATTTTTGACGGCCATTGCACTCTTTTTTATTCTTGATATAAGAAAAGTAATAGGAGATATTTCCGGGTCAACGGCACGAAAGGCAATTGAAAATATACGGAATCAAAACGAAAAGAGCGGAGATAAGGCGTATAAGCCGAGCCCTGTTAATGCAGCGAGAGGCAAACTTACTGATAAAATTTCTGCATCAGGGAGACTTATACCGCAGTCTAAAATTGTAACTGTTTCTACAGGTACAGAAAAATTTAACACTCTGGAGATGAACCCTCCAGCAAACGAAACAACGGTTTTGAATGAGATTACCGATGAAACAACGATACTTACTATGCCTGAATCCAATTCCGCGGATTCTTCAAAGCGTGAAGATAAATATGTTTTTTATGCGGAAACCGAACTTAGCTTTGCGGAAAGTTTAGAAATTATAGAATAGAAAAGGGGTATTAAATTGTTTGAAAAGTTTAAGAGAAATATTTATGTGTCAATAATTCTTCTTTTAGTTACATCATTGACGATTCTGCTTATACCGCTTACAGATGTTTTTTCCGGGAATACACAAAAAGTATGCTCATACATAGTTGGCGCGGTATTTTGGCTATCTTTAATATTGGGTCAGATAATATTTTGGATAGCAAACAGAGAAAGAATTTCAATTGAACATAATTTGCAAAAAAAGGAAATAAAAAGATTGAGCGCAAATTATCCGGGTGTTTTATGCTTTTTTCAAAATCGTGAAGCAGCAGTTGCCGACGTAACTGTAATCATATCGTTTTTACTTGTGATTGCTGAATTGATATTTAAAATAAAAAGCGAATGGATAATTTTGAGCAGTGTTTCTACATTGATATTTTCATTCGGTATGCACTGTATATTGAATGGAATAAATTACAAATATATTCGATATGTCGGAAAATTGCAAAAGGAGAATGGTAGCAATGAATAGTTTGAAAGCAAAGCCAATCAAGAAAATTCTGTCAGTTTTGCTTGCGGCAATTATAGTGCTTGGAATTATACCAGGATATAATTTTGCTGAGGCACAGGAAACAGGAAAATACGGTGTGGTTGAGGGTTTAACAGCTAATGCCGTTGTTGAGGGCGCAAACAGTGCAACACCTGTTGTTAAGTACTCGGATGCGACACTTATATGGGCAAAGGCGGACCCTAAGGCTTATCGGTATAATGATGGTTGGTGGATTGGAATAAAAGTAACAGCACCGTCAAATATGACGGAGGAGGAACTTTCGAACGTAAAATACCAAACAGCAGAAGCTGATACTTGGTCAAAGGAAAAGGACTTTATGACCTATAAGGATTCCACCTCGGCGCCTCATTTTATAACATTGTGGGGTCAAGTTAATCCGCAGTATATAAATACCGCTTTATCGGAAGGTAAAAAAATTACATATAAATGGCAATTTGATTGGGATAAAGACGGTGTTTATGAGCAACTTATAACCTTAAATATTGATCCTAAGAATATTATTTTGAATAAGGACGGAGAAACTGTATATCCGGCCACCGTAGGCAAGAATGTCGGTAAGGTTGAACTTTTGACTGGAACGGGAGATATTAACGGAAGTAATTTAGTTGATGTATCTTTAAACAGCGACTGTAATTTGAATTGGTCAGAAAAAAATACCACTATCGGCAGAAATGAAGACGGATGGTGGGTAGGCTTAAAAGTTTCAGCTCCCGCAAAAATGACAAAGCTTACTGATTTTGTGACTGACTCATCTTCGGTAACTTATCAGAGAATGGACGGAAGCAGTTGGTCCGGGTCAAAATCTTTTTGGGACGCACAGGATTCTGATAAAAATAAGGAAGAATGTGAAAGATACATAGGACTTTGGGGCTTTATAAGTGAAGGTTATCTTGAAAATGCGCTGAAAAACGGTAAAAATATCATTTACCGTTGGAGATTTGACTGGGATAAAGACGGAGTGTTTGAACAGCTTGTTAATTTGGAAATTGATCCAACTAAAGTTGTTTTACTTGACGCTGACGGAAACCGTGTTAAGCTCGAACAGGAAAAGCTTTCTTGGATGAAAGCGGTTCCTAATGAAATTGTGTGGACAGAGGAATATAAAAATACTGTCACAGGGGGAAGCACCGGCAAAGATGCAGTATATTCTTCTTCCGACGAAACAGTTGCAACTGTGAATTCAGACGGTAATGTTACGTTGCACCATCCAGGCAAGGCTACAATTACTGCAACATTGCCCGGAGATGAGCGATATAATGATATAACAGTATCGTATACCTTAAATGTAATAAAGGCGCAGCAAGCAGAAATATATTTTGATGAGAATCCGATAAATGACATTTTTTACGGTGAAAGTATAACCAATGCCGCACACGGCGGCTCAATAGAAAACGCTGAAATTATTTACACAAGCAGCAATCCTACGGTTGTTACAGTTGATAACAAGGGAAAAATTACTGCAAAACAGGCAGGTCCTGCAATTATTACCGCAACAATTAACGGTAATGAATATTATGAAGACATTAGTTCTTCATATACAGTAAATGTATTACGTGCTGAACAGAAAAAGGAATTCCGATTTGAAAACAGTTTATCTGAATTTACGATTAATTACGGAGATGCGTTTAAAAATGAAGCTACAGGTGGAGAAAATTCGCCGATTTCGTATTCATCGTCTGACAAGAAGATTGCAACGGTTGACAGTAACGGTGTAGTTACAGTATATGAAAGCGGACAGGTTACAATTACAGCAACTAATCCCGCTGACGAAAGATATGAGAAGAAACAAATATCTTATACGCTTAACGTCGAACGTGCAGATCAAAAAGTAAAATTTGCTGATGATTCCAAAGACAGCTTTGTAATCACCTATGGTGAAGAATTTGAAAATAAAGCTACGGCTAATACGGATATTACTTATATGTCTTCCGATGATTCTGTTGCAACAGTGAATGATGACGGCAGTCTTAATATTTTCAGAGCGGGTACAGTTACAATTACAGCAACAGCAAAGCAAACTGCGCAGTATAATTTGGCAGAAGCAAAATACACGCTGATAATTAACCCAATTGTGCAGACTGTTAATTTTGATCTCGGTAAAACACCGACTGTTACGTTTAACGATAACGATACGAATAATATTTTTGTGAATACTGCAAAAAGCAATGCTACTGAGGCAGGAGAAAAGAATATTACACCGAAATACAGCATAATAAAAGGTGGCGAACTGATTAAAGAAGGCAGCTTTAATTCCGATAACGGCAGTTTTGAAATAAAGGGTGCAGGCGAAATTATTATCGGTGCGGCGTTTGACAGTAATGAGCGTTATACAATGGCTACAGACGCTTATACACTGACCGTTGAAAAGTCATCTCAAACAATTGCTTTTCCGCAAAATGAATATAAGCTAACTACGGGTGAAGATTTTAAAGCGCCCAAAGCAGATATATTCAGCGAAAACCACGGTGAAGGAGCTGTAAGGTATACTGTTGAATCTGATAAAAACGGTGTAATAAAGAGCTTGAATACTGTTACGGGAGAGGCAGTTTTAACGTATAATGCGGGAACAGTCGTTGTTCGTGCAACAATAGAAGAGGACAGTAATTACCTGTCTGCTTATACTGAATACACATTGACAGTGAGTGAGTGGATTCCGTCAGAGCTTTGTTATGATATTACGGGAAAAACAGCTAATGACAGCGGTTGGTTTGCCGGAAATATATCAATTAAAGCAAAAGACGGATACGAGATAAGCACAGTTAAAACCAATGGAGACGCAGACTGGAGAGCTGAGTTGACGGACGCTGTTACTGAGGACGGTGCTGAGAATAAAGTATCATTCTACATCAGAGATAAGGCGAACGGATATATTTCCTGTCAGTATACGGAAACAGTTAAAAAAGATGAAATAACACCTACAGCTGAGATTAAAGCGGCGGGAATTTCCGCTTGGGAGAAATTTTTAACTGTTATTACCCTTGGAATGTGGGAGCCGGATAATAAACTTGTAATAGAGTACGGAGATAATACTTCAGGCGTTTCAAAAGTGGAGTATTATATTGATAAAGGAATTACTGAAGTTAAGAGCAAGGAAGAACTTGATAATATTTCCGAATGGACAGTATATAAGGATACAGACGGAATTCCGATTGAAAAAGACAGTGTCTGTGTTGTATATGCTAAAGTAACAGATAACGCAGGCAATTACATTTATGCCTCTACAAACGGAATCATTTTTGACAGAACAGCACCAACAGTAGATTTTAATGCTGTCGGCAAGTATAATAATGAAGTTTACTATGGGGATGTTCAGGTTGATGTTACGGTAGCAGATGCTTCTCCGTATTCGGGTATTTCTAAGGTTGAGTATTGGATAACTAATGACGAGAACGGCGTTCATCGAACAACGGGAGAAAACAATATTGTGTTATTCCGATTTGATGCTTCTGTTTACGGTGAAAACGGTCCTGAATATAAGGATTTAATAAGTGAATGGAATACTAAAGACAACGGAAAGACGATAACAGTAGATGCAAACAAAAATAGCAGCGATTATGTTTGTGTACATGTTCTTGTTACAGATAATGCAGGAAATGAAAAAGAGTATACTCAAAAGCTCCGTGTGATTTCAGTTGAACCTGTAATAGAGGTTAAATTCTTAGATGATCCGTCAGTAAAAAAATCTTATGACGGGGTAGATTATTATGATACAGAACGTAAAGCGGAGATAACAATTACGCACAGAACATCTGTTTTCAAGGATTTTCTTCCTACAGTAACTGTAGATGCTGTCAATGCTAAAGGTTCAGAAGTAAGTGATTCATATTCAATCACTGAATGGACGACGGTTGAACCGACGGCAGAAGAAATAGCAAGCGAGGCAAAAACATCTGATGATGCAGCACATAAGGCTGTTATTACCTTTAACGGCAACGCCGAATATGATAAATTTGAGGTTAAATACACAAATAAAACTGAGACAAGCCAAGACGGATTTGATATAGGATACACTTTGCCGAAGCCTTTCGTTGTTGATAAGGATTTACCGACTGCATCGGTTACAATTAAAAATAACACCTGGAGTAAAATATTTAAAACATTAACCTTCGGACTGTGGAGCAAGGAAGAGTATAACGTAACAGCCGTTTCCGAAGATGCAACCAGTCCGACGGTAATTGACTATTACATTTCAAACTCTGCTGTTCAGCTGACAGAAGATGAACTTAAAAATCTTTCTGATGATGACTGGAAGTCATATAAGGAAGAAGACGGAACAGAGCATCAGTTTACGGTTTCAGAAGAACAGTATTTCGCTGTTTACCTCCGTGTTAAAGATTATGCGGGAAATACAATTTATCTGAATTCGGACGGACATGTTATTGATAAAACAGCTTCCGTAATTACACTTACATCGGACAAGTCGGATATTCAGCATAACGGAGTACCTGTATACAACAAGGATGTAAATGTTAAAATTGACGTTACAGATGCAGAGCCGTATTCGGGAATCAAAACTGTTGAATATTGGGTCATCTGTGACGGAAAAGAAACACAAGAGAAAACGAATCTATACAGTTTTACAGAACAAGCACCAAAGAAAGAAGACTTGAAACACAGTTTCAGCAAAACCGTAACTGTAAAAGCGGCTGACAATAATAGCTGTAATGTAAAGGTATATGCAGGTGTAACAGACAACGCAGGTAATTACACAGAAAAGGAAATTACTCTTGATATTGATATTACACCTCCGACAATCAATGTGACTTACGATAACGATAAAGCGAATAAAATTGCGGATAACAGAGGTTATTTCCCCGCAAACCGTACAGCGACGGTAGTTATTACTGAACGTACAGGACATTTCAATGGTGAAAATGCAACAAAATGGATTAACGTTGATGCTGTCAATGCTAAAGGTTCAGAAGTAAGTGATTCATATTCAATCAGCGAATGGAAAACAGTTGAGCCGACGGCAGAAGAAATAGCAAGCGGGGCAAAAACAGCCGATGATGCAACGCATACTGCAACCGTTGCCTATAACACTGACGCAAATTACACTTTTGCAATAGGTTATACAGATCTTGCAAACAACAGTAATGACGGTGTTAATACAGGCGACAGCGTAGCTCCTTATGAGTTTACAGTAGATAAGCTTGCGCCTACAGGCAGTGTGACGGTAAATGCAAAGACATGGAAAAAGACATGGACCGATATTGTCAAAACATTAACATTTGGCTTGTGGAGCAGGGATACAGTTAATGTTAGCGGTACGCACAATGATGCTACAAGCCCGATAGAATCTGTTATGTATTATAAAACATCGGATACAGTTCTGAAAACAAAAACTGATTTAAGCAAGATTACTGAGTGGAGAAGCTTTGACGGTTTTGATGTTCCTGCAAACGAGCAATTTGTTGTATATGTCCGTATTGTCGACTTCGCAGGAAATGTTCGGTACATAAGTACAAACGGCGTTATTGTCGATAATGCCAAACCTGTTATTGAAAATGTTAAGCCGGAAATCACAATTACTCCAGAACAGCCGAAAAACGGTTTTTATAATAACGACGTTAAGATTGATGTTAAGGTCATTGACCCTAAATCAGGAGAAACAGGGGCATATTCGGGACTTAAGGAGATTAGGTACGAGGTATTGAACTTAGGCGATAAAACACAAGGCGGAGTTTTGTATAGCTTTAAGGAATCCGCTCCAACACAGTCACAGCTAAAACAGCTTTGGGAGAAAAAAGCTGCATTTACAGTTGACAAAACATTAAATAACAGTAATGATGTTGTTGTTCGTGTATATGCGGTTGACAATGCAGGAAATGAAAATGATGCGGCTATTTCTTTAAAGATTGATATTACCGCACCTGTTATAAACATCAGTTATGATAACAATAAAACTGACAGCAACAGCTTTTTCAAGGCAAACAGAACAGCAACAGTTGTTATAACAGAACGCAACTTTAACCCCGATGATGTTCAATTTATAATTTCAAATACCGACGGCAGTGTTCCGACACCGACTGAATGGAAGAAAATTGCGGGAACAGGTAATCTGGACAATACAACTTGGACCTCGAAAATTACATACAGTGCAGACGGCGATTATAAATTTGCGGTACAATATGAGCAGGACCTCGCAGGAAATAAATGCTCAGGCGAAAAATATGCTGACGGTACAGCGGCGGCTAAGGCATTTACAATTGATAAAACTGTTCCGATAATTAAGGTTTCTTATGATAACAATTCTGCACTTAATAAGAATTATTATAAAGAGTCGCGTACGGCGAAAATTGAAATTACAGAGCATAATTTTAATGCTTCTCGTGTTAATATTATGTTGACTGCAACAGATGACGGTGCTTCTGTCTCACGTCCTGCCGTAAGTGATTGGGTAAGCGAAGGAGATAAACATACAGCTGTTATTTCATATGTAAAAGACGGTCGATATTCTTTTGATATTTCAATGAAGGATAAGGCAGGAAACGAATCGGCAGAGTTTTCAGAGCAGGTGTTCTATGTGGATAAAACCGCGCCGACTCTTGAAATAACAGGAGTTAAGTCCGCTAATAACGGAGCTGTAATTCCTATTGTATCTTATTCTGATACGAATTATGATGATTCAGCAGTTGTGATTACACTTAAAGGATACAACCGCAAAGAAGTTAAACTTGACGGCGAGTATAAGGAGCAGCATAACGGTAAAATCTTTACGTTTAAGAATTTTGCTAAGGATAAATCTATTGATGATATATATACTCTTACTGCGAAATTGACAGATAAAGCAGGAAATATGTCTGAAAAAACAGTGCTCTTCTCAGTTAACCGTTTTGGTTCAACTTATATGCTCAGCGAATCAACAGAAAAGCTGAACGGTTCTTATGTGAAAACACCTCAGGACGTTGTAATTACAGAAATGAATTTGAATAAGTTAGATAATATAAAAGTGACTTTGTTCAAAAATAACGAAACAATAATTCTAAAGGAAAATACTGATTACAGAATTGATGTTGCCGGTTCAGATGAGCAAGGATACAAGTATGTTTACAATGTTTTTGCAAAGAACTTTGCAGATGACGGCGTTTACAGATTAACCGTTTATTCAGAGGATACTGCAGGCAATATTGCTGAAAATACTTTGGATACGAAGAATATTGAAATTGGATTCGGCGTAGATGCGACATTACCCGTTATTAATGTCAAAAATCTTAACAGTAAAACAACATATGCAGTAACTAATAAACAGGTTGAAATGACAATTAAGGATAATCTTAAACTCGCTAAGGTTATTGTAATGTTGGACGGATATGAATATAAAACGTGGTCAGGGGAAGAGCTTGAAAAAGCAATTGATAACGGAGGAATTTTCACATTTAACATTTCAGGTGAATCTACCTCAGCTCATAATCTTATCGTATATGCTGTAGATGCTGCAGGAAACGGTGAGAAAATTTCAGAGAGTGATATTCCGAAGAATGCAGTAAGAAAATCGGAATTCCATGTAACAACTAACCTGTGGATTCGATTTTATACCGATAAGCCGTTATTCTACGGATCAATCGCAGGAGTTGTCATAGCGTCGGCTTTGATTATATTCATTATAGTATATAAAAAGAAGAAAAAAGAGGAAAAATAAATTGTATAAAGCTGATTCGGTGAGTTCGTACGCTTGCCGAATCGGCAATTAAGAAAAGGAGAATTTAAAATGAAAATATGTCCGAATTGTCAAAATCAGTTAGATGATAATGTAATGTTTTGCACATACTGCGGCGCCGCTGTCAATGTGTCTAACAGTGAAATGCCGAATCCCAATGCAAGCTATCAAACAGCTCAAGTTAATTATGTTGCACCCTATGATCCTTATGACCACACTGCTGAATTTGATCCAAAAGATATTTCAGACAATAAAGTTATATCAATGTTAGTGTATTTGATGGGTGGATTTGGAATTATAATAGCTTTACTTGGCTGTCAAGCGTCACCGTACGTTTCATTTCATGTTCGACAGGCACTTAAATTTACTGTAGTAAATATACTTATGGCAATCTGTACAGCGCTTTTGTTTTGGACATTTATTGTTCCGATAGCGTACGGAATTATGTCAATAGTATTATTTGTAATTAGAATTATTTGCTTTTTCCAAATTTGTTCGGGCAAGGCTAAGGAACCTGCAATTATACGAAATCTTAAATTTTTAAAATAATTCCTTAAACTGTAAATTAAAAGCCGTTTTGCTGATTGAACAGTAAAAACGGCTTTTATATTTTAGGTCAATTTCATAGAAATAGCAATTTCACTTTCATAATACTGTTCCTGAAAGTGAACTGATTTTTCAATTTCGGATTTAGTGAATTTAACACCTTCGGGGGCGGCTATGAGCTTATCTTCAATGTCATTTTTACGGTGGACTGTTCCGATGATTTTTGCGGTGTATTCGCTGACGGGAGTATTGACACCCAGTAAATACACGTCTAATTCTTCGCTGTCGGCGCTGAATACGTTCGGGATATACCCGTAGTTGACGGGATAAATCATATCGGGGTGCTTGGGGTGAACACTGCCCTTGGGTCTGTCGATTTTAATATATACCGTTTTGCCGAGATAGGAGTTTACAAGGGCTTTTCTGAGCGTGCAGACTATAAAATCGTGTTTTCCTGCAAGATACTGTTCTCTGCCGCTGTCAACGGGGGCCTTTTCTGCAAGAGATATTTTCAGCTTTTCATATTCCTTTGCGACGTTCGGATTGCTGTTGAGATAATCCCGAAAATTTATATAGTTTATCCAGTCCATACTGTTTGCACGCACCACATGTATAAAGTGAGTTTGCAAATCCCCCGTGCCGTCATAAAAACTGCCGCAGGCAAACAGCAGTTGATTTCTAAGCGTTGCCTGCGCTTGCGTACGGTAGTAAAATCCGCTTTCTCTTAATTCGTTTTCAAGTTTAAGAACATCGTTAAAATCATCGACTGAAACGGCAATGTCAATAATCGGTTTTGCCTTAATTGAGGGAATTGAGGTACTGCCCACGTGCTGAATGTCTTTAATTACACAGCCGAGTATATTTTTTAACTGTTCAATTGTGCTTTGCGCCTCGGTTTCCCATTGCTTTTCGTGTTCATACAGGGCAACAGCGCCGCGTTTTAATCCTAACATTGCGCGACCTCCAATCAGCAGTATAATATAATTTATATAAGCATTTTATAAATATAATAATATCATACAAAAAGTTTAATAACAACATATATCCTGTAATTAAAGCATTATGGACTTGACAAAGTATATATCATCTGTTACAATAAACATACCAAAAGTATGTAAGGTGGATTATGGCAAGAAATAAGTATCCGGAAGAAACAGAAGCTTTGATTCTTGACACAGCGCAAAGGCTTTTTATTGAAAAGGGCTATGAGCGCACAACAATTCAAGATATAATCGACAATTTGGGCGGTCTTACAAAGGGCGCGGTTTATCACCATTTCAGCTCAAAGGAAGATATATTGAAAGCAGTTACTGCAAGGCTGTTTCACGATAATTCGCTGTCAGGAAAATGGAGCAAAATAGCGAAGGACGCCTCTCTTAACGGCGCGCAGAAGCTTAAAGCAATGCTTTACGAAGCGCTTGTTGACGAGCAGGAGCAAAAATTCAGAAGTATGGGAATACATCTTCAGAATATGCCGCATATGCTCAGCGATTTGCTTTTGCGTTCGGTCAATGATATTGCTCCCAATGCAATTAAACCAGTGCTTGAAGAAGGCATACGTGACGGTTCAATTAAAGTTCCGTTTGCAAAAGAACTTTCAGAGGTTGTAGCCTTGCTTGCAAATGTGTGGCTGAATCCGTTAGTGTTCCCGATGAGCGACAAGGATATTGAAAATAAATGGCAGGTTATTTTAGAACTTATGGCGTTGCTCGGCGTGGAGGTTTCCGATATGTACCCCGCAGTTTACGATATGAACAGGCAGGTTAATGAAAGCAGGAAACAATAGATTGCCGCTGCGGCGGCAGTTTATTTTCAATATATACATACCAAAAGTATGAAAACGAGCAATAAACAAGCCGTATATACGGCATTTAATTTTGAGTTTATACATACTAAAAGTATGTAATGAAAGGATATATCAAATATGGTTAAAATGAAACTCAAAAATGAAAAAATGCGCTATCTTTTAGGGCTGTCGGGGCAGAATATTCTTTACGCTCTTGTGTCCTCATGCTTTGCTTATTACTTGCAATTCACGGTTCTTATTCCTGCCTTTTGGCTTGGATTAATCCTCAGCACAGCCAAAATATTTGACGCGGTAAAAGACCCGTTTATAGGGGCTTACATAAATAAAAGTAAGCATAATTTGGCGGAGTATCTGTACCGTTTGCCTGTTCCCACTGCAATTGTCACAGCGCTGTGCTTTGCAATTAACATCTATTCCGACAGTAACGGTTCTTTAAAAAATGCGCTCATCATAATTTACAGCTTTACAGTTTTCATTGTATGGGAAATTCTGTTTTCATTCGGCGATATACCTATGATTAGCTATCCGAATGTAATTTGCCCCAATGAACAAAGCCGTGTTAAACTGCTGGCGCTCAGACCCGTCGGCGCAATGGTGTGCAGTCTGTGCTCTCTTTTTGTTCAGCCTGCGGCTTTTGCAATATCGGATTTTCTCGGCGGCACGCAGAAGGATGAGCGAAATGCATTTTTTATAATTGCTGTTGTATTTTCCTTGACTGGATGCGTTTTATATAAATTGACCGTTCCGAAAAGCAAATTATCACTTGTTGCCAAAATGAATTCAGCCGAAAAACAGCAGTATAAATACATTTTCACAAATCCGCTTTTGAGAAAGATTATAATATCAGGTCTTTTCTCCTCCATGAACTCTTTGCAGGGGGTAGTGTTACCCGCTTTGGTTGCGTTTTATTTCTCAGGAAAGAATTCTGCCGTAACATTGTTATACACATTTTTGCTCGGTACAGGCAGTTTTATAGGTCTTATGCTTGCGGCGTTCTCGGTACCCGTACTGTCAAAAAAATTGGGTAATACAAAGAGCTATGTTTTATGCAACCTCGGCTCTGTTTTACCCAATATACTGATTTTTGTACTGTATCTCGGCAATAAAATGTCAATGAATACATTTAAAAACTTTTATATGATGTTTGTTTTATCGGTTATATCCGGAAGCTTTTTAAGCCTTGCTTCAAATATCCGCACCCTTTTAATTGACGATGCGGTTGAGTTGGAAGAGAAACTTTCAGGGCGCAGACCTGCAGCGCTGTTCTTTTCGTTTCAGACAGCGATTATAAAAATACAAAGCGGAGTGTCATCGCTGATTGCAAGTGCGTGATATATTGCGATAGGCTTTACAAGCGAGAAAACCGCAATGCTGAACAGGCTTATTGCCGACGGATTTGCGCCGAGAGAAAACCCTGAATACATTGTTTTGTTTACAATGCTGTTTTTCCTTTTCTCTGTTCTGCCTGCCGTAAGCTCCGCTTTAGCAGTGCTTCCGTTTATGCATCATTCAAAATAATTCAAGATATTTTCCTCGCCGTTTTCAATCCGCTTTTCAAGTTCGTCGGCGGTTTTTTCATCGCATAAGCCGTCAAGACGCTTGGCTCGTACCGCTAAAATTTGCATAATTCTTCCGTGTTGTTTTTCCGACAAGTCGTAGAAAAAATATGGGATTGTACTTAAAACGCCGCTTACTGCTCCGATTATGCACATCGCGCGGATAATGCCGTACAATATTTCCGTATTGTAAAGCGCCTGTGTGTCGCCGAAATAGCCGTACCGTTTGTAAACCGCAGGTGTAACAAATGCGAAGAGCATACCTGCAATTGTTACGAGCATTGTACCGAATTGCGACAAAAAGCCTTCAAGCCGGTCACCTGTTTTGTATTGCTGATAATCGTAAATTTCGGATTGAACGGCCGGCGTTGTAACAACTTGAAGTCCGTTAAATAATGTTACAAGGTATATCATCACTAAAAGCGCATAAGGATTTTTAAGAAATACCATAGCCGCTGTTGCCGCTGTCGCGCCTAAATATGTAAAAATTATTAAATTCTTTTTACCGAATTTTTTAATAAGCCACGGTGCAAGCAACATTCCCGGAACACAGGCGTCGCCGATTATTGTGACAATAATTGTTTGTAAATATGCCGCCGCAGTGTCTCTGCCTTTTGCGATGAATGACGGATAAATGATGTATATTATAATCCAAAGCGTAAAGCCCGTGCCGACAGCCCTGAAGCTTCCGAGAACCGTGCTGATGTTGGTAATCCAGAAATACTTATTTTCAAATGTCTTTTTAATTCCTTGGGAGAATTTTTGCTTGTTCTTAAACTGCTTCGGCAATACCATTCTTTCCTTAACGCCGAACGCCACAAGAAGTCCAAGCAATAAGAACACTGAAGCTAAAATCGGTACAATCCACTGAATTGCTCCAAGCTTATTGACTCCCGACACTTCGCCGTCTGCGTAAATACGGTTGGCGACAACCGGATAAATCATAGTTGCAAGCGTAGGACCTAAAGATGTGAAAAATGTGCCAGATCGGAAGAGCGTCGTGTAGGGAAAGAGTGTTAAGATTAGT
>CANARN010000038.1 GCA_947364045.1 uncultured Clostridia bacterium | reverse complement strand
CGAGACTTGACGGTCTTATATTTTTTTACTGTATTTTAGAAAATCGTTTTGGTGTTCCTGTTTGCGAAGTTGATAGCCCTGTGCAATCAGCGTATCTACTTTCAGAGCAATTAGGTTTATGTCAGAACACATTGCCCGTGCAATCTGCTGAATGTCATAGCCGTTTTCAATGTATTCCAAAATGGTGTCGTCCGGTAGAGAAGCCTGAGAAGCGAAGATATTTGCTTCATACTCCATACGGTTCTCTCTCATATCAAAGATGTTGAACTCTTTGAACCCGCCAACAGCAACCGCTTCTTGCCTGTGGAGAATATCGTGTCCGATTTCGTGCCATAGCACTATCTGCTCCACGACCGGGTGCATACCGTTTTTAAGAAAAACAAAGCGGTTCTTCAGAATAACCTTGTATGCTCCACGCTGCTTGTCAAAATTCCGGTAGATGACATTGATACCAAGCTCTTTTGCGACCTTGTACGGGTCACGAGTACCGCAACGGTCAATGAGCTTGTTTACGATTTTCACAATCTCAGCCGTAGTGTAATACCCCAATCCGGCTCACCTCCCATATTATAGTATATCGGATATTAACCCTATAATAAATTATAAACTATTATATGTCCCATATATTGGACTTAGTTCACTTTGAGGATTACTCGTCTTTGCGGTATTTCTTCGGGGTGTATTTTTTATTGTTTTTCTTTGCTATGAGATATGCTTCCTGAATGGCGTCAACCATTTCACGCATATCCTCGTCAGCCATTTCGCCGCCGGCAAACAGACCGGTAACTTCTGCAAGCAACTCCTGAGCCTGTCTTGCTCCTCTGCGTCCGTACTTATCCTCTACATCGGCGATGAAAGCGTCATCCTCAGACAGCAGATAATTCACATTTACATTTAAGGATTCTGCCAGTTTCTTATATCTTTCCATTCCTCTCGGACGGGATTTATCATTTTCATAAGAACCAATTATGCGTCGGGTTACGCCGATTTTAGCTGCCAACTCATCTTGACTCATACCAAGCTTTGTTCTTTCAGCCTTGACTTTTTCACCGAATGTCATTGTGATTTCACTCCTTAAAAGAATATTTACAGTTGAACTACCCATTTGCTCTTGACAAGTACAGTTGAAGTGTATATAATATGAATTGGGAAGTTGAACTACACATAGTGTACACCAAACTACCCAAAATGTCAAGGGGGTTCTAAAAATGTTACGAAGCATACTTCATTGTGATATGAATAACTTCTATGCCAGCGTCGAATGTATGCTCGACCCCGCATTGAAGAAATATCCGATTGCTGTCTGCGGCTCTGTGGAGGAACGACACGGTATCGTGCTTGCAAAGAACTACAAAGCAAAGGCTTTTGATGTGAAAACCGGGGACGCAGTATGGCAGGCTAAACAGAAGTGCAAGGACTTGGTTGTAGTACCGCCCCATTATGAGGAGTATATCAAATACTCAAAGCTTGCGAGAAGCGTTTATGAGCGATATACAGACCAAGTAGAACCGTATGGTATGGACGAATGTTGGTTGGATATTAGCGGGACAGAAAGCCTTTTCGGTTCGCCGGAAAAGGTGGCAAATGAAATTCGTGAGACTATGAAGTTTGAACTCGGCTTGACGATTTCTGTGGGTGTTTCCTTTAATAAGATATTTGCGAAGCTCGGCTCGGATATGAAGAAACCGGACGCAGTAACCGTGATACCAAAGGACACATTCAGAGAAAAGATTTGGGGACTTCCTGCCGCTGACCTGCTCGGTGTAGGACGGGCAACCCAGCGAGTGCTTGACAGCTATTGTATTCGTACCATCGGGGATTTAGCGAATACCGACCCTGAGTTCTTACGCAGAAGATTAGGAAAGAACGGAGTAGTTTTATGGAACTATGCCAACGGCAACGACCTTTCCCTTGTTGCCAAGAAAGACTTCGTTTCCCCTATAAAAAGCGTAGGACACGGTATAACAACAGTAGCAGACTTAGAGAAACCGGAGCAGGTGTGGCCCGTGTTTCTCGAATTGACCCAAGACATTGGACACAAGCTCCGTGTTCACGGACTGAGTGCAGAAGGTGTCGCAATACATATTAGAGACAACACACTCAATACAAGGCAATGGCAGACGAAGATTGCACTTCCTACACAGTCTCCGATGATTGTTGCAAAGACCGCTTTTCAGTTATTTGAAAAAAGATATGGGTGGAACAACCCTATCCGTTCTGTGACGGTACAAGCCATAAATCTTGTTCCACAAGACACGCCCCGTCAAATAGATATGTTTATGGACGCTGCCAAGCAGGACAAACTGGAGAGAATGGAAAAGTGTGTTGAAGAAATCAGACGGCGTTTCGGAAAGGACAGCATAAGGAATGGGGTTCTGTGTCAGAACTTGCGGCTACCACCGGAAAAAGCTGAAATCACTATGCCGACAGGTATGGTTGGTTAAGGAGGGCTAAATGTGATTGACGAAAAAGAGGTTACGGCTTATGTTACGATGCCCGACTGCTTTTTGCAGGGGTGCAGCGAAGATATTGTTATCTTTCGTGCGGACGGCGGAAACCATTTTACCGACTACGGTATATATGAGGGAATGTTTCTTTTCTTTGACCGGAAAAAACGCTTTAAGAAAGGAAGGCTTTCCTGTTACATCAATACTGCCGGAGATGACCGACCCAAGTACAGGGTGTCGGATAAGAACATCGACGGATACAAGCACTTGGGAAGATTAGTTTTGACTTTGAGAAATTACGAGGTATAAAAATGGAATCCGATAGAAGAAAAGTTTATGTTGAAGTAAATGTAACACACAGACCTGATGGGACGGCTCGTCCGAATTTCATCAAGTTTGAGAATGATGAAAAATATGAGATAGACCGTGTAATTCAGAAATGCCGTGCGGCTTCCACCAAAGTCGGAGGAACCGGTATCCGCTACACGGTACAGATTTGCGGCAAGCCCACATTTCTGTTCGACGAAGAAAACGGAAAGTGGTTTGTAGAAGCAAAATCCTAATGGTAGGAGGTTTTGTAACTTGAAACATTTATCGAGATTTGACATCGAAGCGATTGCCGACAAATATGTTCAGGCATATATGGCACTTCCCGATGTCCGTAACACACAAATATACAGAATTGACCCGGAGCTTCTCTTGGAGAAGGTTCTCGGCTTGAATGTCGAATACCAGCACCTATCCTATGACGGGAGTATTCTCGGAATGACCTCATTTACGGAAATGGGTGTTCAGGTATTTGAAGATGATGATAACGAAGCCTTTTTCTTTTTGGACGGAAAAACCGTTCTCGTGGAAAAGGACTTGAACTTTGACAGCAAGCTGAAAGGCAGAAAGAACTTTACCTTAATGCACGAGGGCAGCCATCAGATATTCAAGATGTTGTTCCCAAATGATTACGGCGTGACACAGAAATCTGCCGGAGTACATTATTACAAGGCAAATTCCGAGAGGAATAAGCCTATATCCGATTGGGAGGAATGGCAGGCAAATACGCTTGGAGCAGCTATCCTTCTTCCCGAAAACCTTATAAAGCAGGGAATGTATCTGTTCAGTCTCGGAGAAAAGATTGAGTGTCTGAACAAGATATACTTTCCGGGCGTATATAAAAGGTTTGACGCACTTGCCGATTTTTTAGGGTGTTCCAAAAAAGCACTTGCCATACGAATGAAACAGCTCGGACTACTGAAAAAGGAGTATCTTGATAATCCTTTTGATTTGGTTACGGTTTATCCGGAGGTGAGCGAGCTATGAAATCGTTGGAACAAAAGATAATCGTAAGGTGCAAAAACTGTGGCTGGCGTATTTTTGACAAGGTAACAATGACAACAGGCGTTATTGAACTGAAATGTCCGAACTGCCACAGAGTAGTAGAGGTTGACCTGTCCCTACGCAAGGGAACGGTCAAGTACAGATTAACAAGAAGTAATAACAGAGCGAACAATTAAATATCGGGCAGATGTACCGAGCCACGAGTCCTTGAGCGAAAGCTCCTGAGTCATCAAATTGCCGGACGCTGAGAATTAAGGGATAGAAATATCCTAATGTTCTTGGTGTCCGGCTTTTTTGTCGCTCCCGAAAGGAGCAAGACCGTGACATATAAGTGGCTGGCATATATCGCCAAGTATCCGTAATCTCCGAATTTTTGATTTCAACCAAATTCAAAAATTCAAATTTAAGGAGATTACGACAATGACAAAACTTACATTAGAACAACAGGAATTATTATTTGCGAACGACTGCAAACTCATCAATCTGCGGTATGAATACCACGGTTACACCGGCACGGAGAAATGGGCGATTGTAACAGAACTGGCGGAAGAAGAATTGTGGGTTAAATACCCTGATGTTATCCGCCGGTACACCCCGTTCATTCTGCTTTCTATGGCTCAGGGCGAAGTGATTGACGAGTCATACAGAAACAATGATAAGTACGAAAAGCGAGCAAAAAGAACAATCGATGTGTACGGCTATGAAGATGACATCTCTGAACAGTTCCACCGGGAACTGATTACTCCGTTTGTTGACCCGTTTGAGCAGGCGGAGGAAGAACGGATTGAGGAAGAAAAGGAACAGCTTCGACAGTTAGAAATTGCAAAAGTCAGAAAGGTATTGGAAATGCTGAAACCCGTTCAGAGAGAAAGAATGATTAAAGCGATTTTGTTAGGTATGAGTTCAAGAAAAATCGCAAAGGAAGAAGGCGTATATTACAGCGTTGTAGATAAGTCGATTGCCGCCGCAAGAAAAAATTTCAAGAAATTTTATGAAAACCTCTGATTTTGGGTGTGCATTTTGACCCCCTTTGTCCAAATGAGTGAAGGGGTTATTTCAATTCCGGATACGAAATGCACTTTCAAGACTAAATGAACAGAGAGGTTATACATATATGCAGAGAAAAGAAATTCAGCGTGGAGATTTATTCTACTACGATTTTGGAAAAAGGGAGGGGTCTGTCCAGTCGGGAGAGAGACCTGTAATGGTAATTCAGGCGGACAACTTTAATGCAAACGCTCCGACAATTATTGTTGCGGCTGTTACAGCTGTGATGAAAAAGAAGTATCTTCCTTCACACATCATTTTGGGTGAGGACTTCGGTCTGAAGAAGCCGTCAATGGTTCTTCTTGAACAGATACAGACCGTCAATAAGGATGAACTGACAGACTACATTGGTTCGGTAAACGATGAAAGGCTTTGGAAGCAAATTAACGCAGCTCTTAAAAAGACTTTCGGTTTATGGATTTACAACACAGACAGAAACGGAGATGTTCGTTGCTTATGCCCCAAGTGTCTGAGCGACTATATCCACGACCCAAACTATGTTGTCAGGCGTCTTGACCCGTTTGCGAAAAGCAAAGACCACTGCGATAAGTGCAATAACAGCGGTTGGGATTACATCGTTTATGACAAACGCACCTCGGTCAAAGGAAAGGGGTGCAGGAATGTCAAATAGCAGTGAAAAAAAGAAGCGTTACAACATTCCTCTTTGGTGTAAACCAAACCTGTCTATTGAGGAGGCGGCAGCTTATTCCGGTATTGGAATGGGAAAGCTTTATGAAATGACGGAAAGTCAGGATTGTCCTTTTGTTCTTTGGATTGGTAGCAGAAGAATGATTAAAAGGAAAGTCTTTGACGAGTTTATCGAAAGGCAATACTCGATTTAAGGAAAAAGTCAAGTCTGCGATGAGCCGATTCGCATAATTGGCTTACCGCAGACTTTTGAGTATGCTGTAATCACCAAAGGCAAGGAGGTTACAGCGTATGTCTGACAAACAACTTAAATCCAATATGTCGAGTGTCCCAATTTGGAAGAAGATGAACCTTACGGTTGAAGAAGCTTCGGAATATTCGGGCATTGGCACATCAAAGATAAAAGAACTATCGAATTGCGAAGATTGTCCTTTCGTTCTTTGGAACGGGGCAAAGCGATTGATTAAAAGGAAACAATTTGAGGAATACCTGTCATCGCAGTATTCCCTCTGATGGAGGTGGTGTTATGGGAAATAAGCAGACTGAATTGAATAATTCAGGTAATCAGGTGGAAACCGTGCCGGTTTGGGTAAAGCCTTACCTTACGATTGATGAAGCGACCGCTTACACAGGCATAGGCAGAGACAAACTCTATGAGATGACAAGCCGAGAAAAATGTCCGTTTGTTCTGTGGGTAGGAAACAGACGAATGATTAAGAGACGAGTTTTTGATGAGTACATTGAGAAAATGTACTCAATATAGGAAGGAGGGCTTATGGACAACGATGTTTTAGCTTACAGAGTCTTACTCGAAAAGCGAAAAGAAAATGCTCCCTTTTGGGAGAAGAAGGTTTTAACGGTTGAGGAAGCAGCCGAGTACACCGGTATCGGCAGGACAAAAATCAGGCAAATCATAATGAGGGGCGATTGTCCCTTTGCTGTCACTAACGGTGTTCAGGTCTGTGTAATCCGAGACAAATTTATTGATTATCTTGATAAGCAATTTAGTATTTAAGGGAGGAAAAAGTTATGCCAAGAACAAAAAGAAAAGACAAATCAAGAGTAGTGCTTCGTACAGGCGAATCACAGAGAGCCGATGGTACATACCATTTCAGTTGGACGGACGCCAACCACAAAAGGCGTTATGTGTATGCCAAGACACTTGATGAACTGCGATACAAAGAGGAACAAATCGCAAAAGACAAGAGCGATGGCATTAAGGCAGAAGCTCGATACACAACGGTCAATGACATTTATGAGCTTTGGAAGGATTTGAAGCGAGGTCTGAAAAACAACACCTTTGAAAACTATAAGTATATGTATGAGACCTTTGTCCGTCATCAGATAGGTTCAAAGACTGTATCTTCTCTGAGAAAAACAGATATAAAGAGGTTCTATAATTACCTTGCAGACGAACGCCATCTGAAGCCGGCGACCATTGATAATATTCATACGGTTCTCCATCAGATTTTGGATATGGCGGTCGATGATGACTACATCAGGAATAACCCGTCAAACAATGTGCTCAAAGAGTTGAAACAGTCCCATTGTTTTCAGACCGAGAAGCGTAGAGCCTTAACAAAGCCGGAGCAAGAGTTGTTTCTTGACTATTTGAAAAACTCTCCGACATCAAAGTATTGGTATCCGGTGTTTGCGGTTATGATTGGTACGGGACTTCGTGTTGGAGAGGTTACAGGGTTAAGATGGTGCGATATTGATTTGGAAGAAGGTATCATTGATGTGAACCACACGCTGGTTTACTATGACCATCGTACCGAGGGCAGTAAGCGTGGCTGTTACTTCAATGTTAATACGACCAAAACCCCGGCAGGAAGAAGAAAAGTGCCTATGCTCGGTTTCGTCAAAGAAGCATTTTTAATGGAAAAAGAAAGACAGGAATTACTTGACCTTCATTGTGAAGCGACTGTTGACGGATACACCGATTTTATCTTCATCAACCGTTTCGGACAGCCGCAACATCAGGCAACCCTCAACAAAGCAATTCGCCGTATTATTCGTGACTGTAACGATGAGCAGTTGTTGAAAGATGAAAATGCAGAAGTATTGCTCCCGCATTTTAGCTGTCATTCTTTAAGGCACACTTTCACAACAAGAATGTGCGAAGCAGGGGTAAATGTTAAGGTCATTCAGGACACGCTCGGTCATAAAGATATTTCAACTACGCTTAACATCTATACCGATGTAACGAAGGAACTGAGGAAGTCCGAATTTGAAGGTCTTGACTCCTACTTCAAAAATGAGTATAATAAAGTGTCGGTTTAACAGATAATATTGATACGGACTTCATAGTTGGTGGGTTAGAGCATTTACATCATTTACATCAATTTTTACACAAAGCCCCCACGAAACTAATCGAAAATAAAGTAAAGTAGGATTTTGAAAAAATCTGATTTGCGACTTATTTTGAACTATGTTAGGTTATAGTAAGAATTGAAACGATGTCCTAAATCGTCCCCACGATGAAGTCCTTAGATAAATAAAATCAGCAAAAACTCAGTATTTATGCAGGTTTCGGGATTTAGGACAACCTCACAAATCAGCGATTTACATCAAATTTACATCATTTGATGCAGAGATTTGTGCAAGCGAGAAAAAATCGCATAATTTTCAAGATGAATGGGCAGTCTCAATCGGGATTGCCCATTTTTAAAACAAACAGAAATACAAATCGGAAGTTGTGGAGGTAAAATATAGATGAATCAAGGTAGAATTATTGTAATCACAGGTGCGCCGGGGACAGGAAAAACTACAACGGCATCTGCTGTTGCAAAAGAATCAGATTTGGAAAAGTCTGTGCATATGCACACAGATGACTTTTATCATTATTTGAGTAAAGGGGCAATACCACCGCATTTGCCAGAATCAAATGAGCAAAATTTGATTGTCATTGAAGCGTTTTTAGAAGCTGCGAAGCGATATGCTCGTGGTGGATATGATGTAATTGTAGATGGCATTGTAGGACCGTGGTTTTTAGAGCCGTGGCTCAACATTGTTCAAGAGCATTATGAAGTACACTATATCGTTTTAAGGGCAAGTAAAGAAGAAACTATGAAGCGAGCTATCGAACGCTCAAAGTTAGACAGAGAAACAAATATTGAATTAGTTGAAACAATGTGGAATCAATTTTCGAATTTAGGAATCTATGAATTAAATGTTATAGATACAACTACGCATTCAATCAAAGATACTGTTTCAGCAGTAAAAGAAAAAATAGTAAGCGGTACGGCCTTACTATTTTAGACAATCCCAGTTTGCCAACTTGCCCTTTGAGAGAGGAGAAATCCTTTTCTCAAAGGGATTTTTTTATTTTTAGGGATATTCGCAAATTACAATATAAATCCGAAATACAGTGTTAACTTAATACAACAGATTAAAAAAAGACCTTGTGAGACGTTGCTTTCAAGGTCTTTTTTGTTGCAAACGGAATGAAATAAAGTTATAATAGATACAAAAAAACGAAAGAACAGGTGAACACAATGTTAAATTTTATTTGCTACCCAAAATGCACTACCTGCAAAAAGGCTGAAAAGTGGCTTAATGACAATAAGATTGAATATGAAATGAGAAATATCAAGGCGGATAATCCTACATTTGAGGAGCTGTCAGACTGGCACAAAAAAGGCGGACTTCCTTTAAAGCGCTTTTTTAACACAAGCGGTCTGCTTTATAAATCGTTAAACTTAAAAGAAAAGCTTCCCGAAATGACCGAAGATGAGATGTTAAAGCTGCTTTCAACAGACGGAATGCTTGTTAAAAGACCGCTGTTAATAGGTGACAGCTTTGTTCTTGTCGGCTTTAAAGAAGCTGAATGGAAGGAAAAAATGCTTTAATTTCATAAAAATTCTTATAGGGGGTGAACACCTTGTCCTCGTACAGCGAGCTTGTAAAAAATTTTGAAAAAATACGCAGTTATATGCGTGAATTTTACGTTTACGGCTTTAAAAGCCGCGAAGAATACAACAGCAAAAGCGCGCGTTCTTATGATAATGAACGCAGAAGAACGGAAAGCTGGCTGGGCGATTATATGGGCTTTTCGCGAACGCCTGAGGGCAAAAATGTGTTTATTTCCATTGACAGCCGCCTATCTCAGCATAACCCGTTTTATAAGGCTCTTAAAGCAAAAAGCTTTACCGACGGCGACATCACACTTCACTTTATTTTGTTTGATATTCTCTATTCTCCCGATGTTGTTTTTACATTGCCGCAAATACTTGAAAAAATCGACGGATATTTATGCGGCTTTAAAAATCCGATGGTTTTTGACGAATCCACTGTCAGAAAAAAACTGAAGGAATATACGCAGCAGGGTATTATTGTTTCGGAAAAATCAGGTAAAAAAATGCTTTACCGCAGGGCTGAGGATATTGATTTACCGGATATTACAGACGCGCTGAATTTTTATTCGGAAATCGCTCCCTGCGGTGTTATAGGCTCTTTTTTACTTGACAAGCAGGATAATAAAAACAGCTGCTTTTATTTTAAGCATCACTATATCACCTCTGCCATTGACAGCAATGTGACTGCTTTGCTGTTTTCGGCTATGCGCGAAAAAAGCGTGATTACAGTGTCAAATAAAGGGCGGGGGGCTGACGACTCAACAAGATTAAGAATAATACCTCTGCGAATTTTTATCAGCGTGCAAAACGGCAGACAGCATTTACTGGCATATCAGCCTGAGGCAAAAGCAATTAAATCTTTCAGAATCGATTATTTGTCGGATGTAGAAATTTTGGAGCCAACACCGCGCTTTGACGAGCTTCGTTCTGAGCTTGACTGTATGCAGGAAAAAATGTGGGGTGTTACTGCAAGCGGAAGAGGGCGCGTGGAAGAGCGTGTTGAGCATATTGAATTTACCGTTACGGCAGGCGATAATGAGGATTATATTTTCCGCCGTCTTGAACGTGAAAAAAGAATAGGTCAAATTGAAAAAATTGACTGCAATACCTATCGCTTCACCGCGGATTTGTATGATGCAAATGAAATTCTGCCTTGGATACGTACCTTTATCTGCCGAATAATCGATATACATTTTTCCAACACAACAATTGAAAACAGATTTAAACGCGACATTGAAAAAATGTACAGTATGTACGGCATTGAGGAGGCAGATTTATGATATTTAATGAAATCTATTCTGCTTATTACAATTCCGTGGCAAAAATAATCAACGCCGTTCTCGACGGAAGCAATGACTTACAGTCTATGTGCAAAATTGTCTGCGAAAACGCTTTCGGCGAGAGTATGTTAACTGTTTTGCCTTCCTTGCAAAATGAAAAGTGGCAGCTTATTCGGCAGGATATGACCACCCCGATTGTCCGTAAACCCACAATGCCTATTACGCTTGTGCAAAAACAGTGGCTGAAGGCAATATCTCTTGACCCGAGATTCAAGCTGTTCGGCACGGAGATTAAAGGGCTTGAAGATGTAGAGCCGCTTTTTACTTCAGAGGATTATTTTGTTTATGACAGATACAGCGACGGCGACCCGTACAGTGACGAGGGGTATGTTGAACGGTTCAGAACAATTTTGTCGGCTGTTAATGAAAAAAGTCCCCTTAAACTTCAAATGCTTAACCGCAGGGGACAAACCGTTTCGACTTATCTTATGCCGCAAAGGCTTGAGTATTCCGAAAAGGATGACAAATTCCGTCTTATCAGCACAGGTTGCCGATATGCAGGAACAGTAAATCTTGCAAGAATTATCACTTGTGAAAAATGTCCGTCGGAAAATTTTAAGCCTCATCGGTGTGTTCAGCCCGCAAAGGAAACTGTTACGCTCCGTATTACTGATGAGCGTAATACGCTTGAGAGAGTTATGCTTCATTTTGCTCATTTTGAAAAGCAGGCTGAGCGTATTGACGAAAAGCAATATACCGTCAAAATTCGGTACAATAAAACAGATGAAACCGAAATGGTAATTCGGATTTTAGGCTTCGGACCGACTGTTGAGGTAACCGAGCCTCAGAAATTCAGAAATTTAATTATTGACCGCCTGAAAAGGCAGAAAAGCTGTGAACTCTTTTAAGTTCGCAGCTTTTTTTCCGTGTTATGAAAGGAAAGTAATGGTAATATATGCTTGCAAGGTTACTTCAGGCGTGTGTTTGGACAGATTTTCACCGCGGTGCGCAGGGCAATGCCTTGGCGTATGCCGAAAGTATGCTTGCTGTTGGCAATCAGACAGGAGCATCATAGGCTCTTATGTGATGGGGTTCGACTCCCCGCAGGACCTGAGTCCTTCTTTACCGCAATTACGGTTATGCCGAAAATGGCGAAATAACGGTACGCAAAAGTGCATGGGAACGTTATGAAAATGCGGCAATTACTCTGCTGAAGGTCAATAAATAATTGATTTTTCGGCAATGCGCCTTTTGCCTTGTCTGAAGACGGATACCGCAGTCAGCGCCTGTGAGCCAAAAGAAATCTTTCCGCTTATATGCGCAGCTGCTGAAATTTTCAGCCGCAAACGGTGCATGAGTAATTGCAGACATTATCACGGAGGTTTTATAATTATGAAAAAGGTTATTATAAATGAAAATCAAAGAGGCCTTCTCTTTAAAAACGGAAAATATATAAAAATGCTGACAGCAGGCAAATATTATGCTTTCGGCGGAAAAGAAATAGAAATTGCAGATTTATCTCTGCCCGTTTCCTCGGACAAATGCGAGTTGGAAACATTTCTTAATGACAAAGCGGTTGCAAAGGAAGTGTCGGTCATTGAGGTGGCAGACTGCGAATTGGCACTCCATTTTGTAAACGGCAAATTTAACGGTATACTTTCACACGGCAAATATGCATTTTGGTCGCAAAACAACAAACATAGTTATGTAATAGCGGACATTTCAACACCTACTGTCTCTGAGGATATTCCCCTGTACATTTTTACAAAAATTCCGACTGCATATTATACAAAAATTGAGGTTGCGGAATACGAAAAAGCAAGGCTTTATTTTAATTGTAAGTTAGTTAAAATTCTTGATGCAGGTACATATTATTTTTGGAATAACGGAGTTAGAATTGACGCAGACTTTGTTGATACAAGACTTACGCAAATGAATATTACAGGTCAGGAAATTTTAACCTTGGATAAGGTTTCCGTGCGTATAAATTTTGTGTGCAGCTACCGTATTACAGATTATGTAAAAACCCTGACGGAAATTGACGATTTTTCCGAACAGCTTCATATTTTCGCTCAGCTTGCCTTGCGTGAATATGTCGGTAAATACAGGCTTGACGAAATCCTCGAAAATAAGTCTGAGATGTCTGAATTTGTATTCAGCAGATTAAAAGAAAAGGAAAAAGAGCTGTTTGTTGAAATTGCGGACGCAGGTGTAAAGGACATAATTCTTCCGGGTGAAATCCGCAATATTATGAACACGGTTCTTATTGCCGAAAAGAGCGCTCAGGCAAATGTAATTACCCGACGCGAAGAGGTTGCGTCTACAAGGTCACTGCTCAATACAGCCAAAATGATGGATGAAAATCAGACGCTTTATAAGCTGAAGGAGCTTGAATACATTGAGCGTATATGTGAAAATGTAGGAAATATAACTTTAAACGGTAACGGCGGTGTATTAACACAGCTTACGGAAATTTTAAAAAGCAACAGGTAAGGAGAAAATATAATGATTGAGATAAACGGTAAGTTTAATACTGCTGTGTGTTATACAAATAATATTGAGGACACTGCCCGCGAGCAGATTGAAGCAGTGTGTAACGAAGCGGTATTTTCAAATTCAAAAATCCGCATTATGCCGGACGTTCACGCAGGAAAAGGGTGTACTATCGGCACAACAATGACAATTGAAGATAAGGTAGTGCCTAATATGGTCGGAGTAGACATCGGCTGCGGAATGTATACTGTGTGTTTAGGCAAGGCTGAAATCGATTTAGAAAAATTTGACGGGGCGGCTCATTATATTCCAAGCGGACGGAATGTTTGGGAGGGCAGACAGGAGCGTTTTGATTTAACGGTGCTTCGCTGTTACCGAAATCTAAAGGACAGCAAAAGACTTCAAAGAAGTCTCGGCACATTAGGCGGCGGAAACCACTTTATTGAAATTGATGAAGATGATGAGGGCAATAAATATCTTATTATTCATTCCGGAAGCCGAAATCTTGGAACGCAGACGGCAAATTTTTATCAGGGTATTGCAGTTGACTTGAATTTGGGTAAGGAAGAGTATTTCAAAAAGAGAGATGAAATCATCCGCACCTATAAAGAGCAGGGGCGTAAAACCGAAATTCAGTCATCTCTTAAACAGCTTGAAAAGGAGTGGGAGAAGAAACAGCCTACTATGCCGGCAGAGCTTTGCTATCTTTACGGAACGTTTATGGAGGACTATTTACACGATATAGATATTTGTCAGAGATTTGCAAAGCGTAACCGTGAAAAAATCGCTGAAATACTGCTTGAAAAAACAAGCCTTACGGGATATGAAGCCTTTCACACAATTCATAATTACATTGATATTGATGAAATGGTTCTGCGTAAAGGCTCGGTTTCCGCTAAAAAAGGTGAAAAGCTGTTAATACCCATAAATATGCGCGACGGAAGTTTAATTTGTAAGGGGAAGGGTAATGAGGATTGGAACAATTCCGCTCCTCACGGCGCAGGGCGTTTAATGTCACGGTCAGCCGCATTGGAAAAGCTCACTTTAGCGGAGTATCAGGAGCAGATGTCCGGCATATACACTACCTGTGTAAATTCATTAACCTTGGACGAGTCACCGATGGCTTATAAAAGTATGAATGAAATAATTGAAAATATTGAACCCACCGCAGAAATTATCGCGCATATAAAACCGATATATAATTTCAAAGCGTCTGAATAATTGTCTCAAATAAAAAAAGACTGTAATTTTCCCAATAGGTAAATTGCAGTCTTTGCATTGTATGTTATTCAGACAATTCCTTTTCCGCTGTTTTCAAGGCTTCTTCAATGACTTTGTCCATATCGTAGTATTTGTATTCTCCCAGTCTTCCGCCGAATATTACTTTATTCTCTTTTTCGGCAAGCTGTTTGTAGCAAATGTAAAGCTGATTATTCTTTTCATCGTTGACCGGGTAATACGGTTCATCGCCTATGCTCCATTCGGAAGAATATTCACGGCTGATTACAGTTTTAGGAATGTCATTTCCGTTTTCGTCTTTTCCGAATTCAAACCATTTATGCTCAATAATTCGCGTCCACGGTGTTTCAGCGTCAGTGTAGTTTACAGCCGCGTTGCCTTGAAAATTCGGAATATCCAAAATTTCGTTTTCAAACCTTACGGAACGGTATTGCAATGCGCCGAGTCTGTAGCCGAAATAAGCGTCAATTGCGCCTGTGTATATGATTTTGTCGGCGATACTGTCAAAATAGGGCTTGTTTTCAAGGTAATCCGTATTCAACTTTACCTCAATACCCTCAAGCATATTTTGAACCGTTTTTGTGTACCCGCCGACAGGGATTCCCTGGTAAAGCGCATTAAAATAGTTGTTGTCAAAGGTAAATCTTACGGGTAAGCGCTTGATTATGAACGCAGGAAGCTCTTTGCAGTCACGCCCCCATTGCTTTTCGGTGTAGCCTTTAATCAGCTTTTCGTAAATATCTCTGCCGACAAGACTTATTGCCTGTTCTTCAAGGTTTTTAGGTGTTCCCGAAATTTCTTTTTTCTGTTCTGCTATTATCTTTTCTGCTTCGAGAGGATTTGTCACGCCCCACATTTGATTAAAGGTGTACATATTAAAGGGCAGTGAATAAAGCTCCCCCTTAAAATTGGCAACAGGGCTGTTGGTAAATCTGTTGAAATCGGCAAATTGATTAACGTAATCCCAAACCTTTTTGCTGTTTGTATGAAAAATGTGAGCGCCGTATTTGTGCATATTTATGCCTTCAATTTTTTCGGTATAAACATTTCCTGCAATGTGCGGGCGCCTGTCAATAACTAAGACTTTTTTTCCTTTTTTTGCCGCTTCATGCGCAAAAACAGCACCGTAAAGACCTGACCCTACCACTAAATAATCATACATATAAAAACCTCGGTTTTTTATAGTTAAGATAGCTGTTAATATAATTGTACCACATTGTGACGCTTTCTTCAATAGCTATTATTTCATCCTTAAAAGCACTTGAAAAAAACTGATGGAAATGATAAAATAATAATATAAAAAATATATAAAAGGGCGGTTAATCAGCCATGTCAATTACGGAACAGATGAATAAGGTTATTGAAAAATACGGAATTGAAAAGCCCGAACAAATAATTTACGGCACAAACATTCCTATGCCTAATGCGGTGCTCCCAACACCGTGGAAAACATATATCAGATTTGACGGAACTCAAAATTACTTTTTCTATTTTGACGAAGAAGGTTTTTCAATTTTCACAACAGACGGCGAGGCGGCGGCAACAATTCCGTGGAGCGCCGTAATTGATTTTAAGGTAAGCCATATTGCGATAATAGGTAAAATTACCGTTAAAACTGCTGAAAACACATATAAATTCCAGACAAACCGTTTTGTTGTGGGGTGTCCGTGGATAAAGCCTAACACTAAACTTTTAGAGAGCAATAATTACTTTTATAAGAAATAGATATATAAAATAAGATAGAAATTGTTTAATTAAACGGGCATTCATTTTTTAGTGGCAGTCCGTTTTTATATATGCGGAAGATATTATGATAAGAAAATTTATGCAAACAGATTTGATTAGCGTTATGGAAATATGGTTTAACGCAAATCTAAAAGCGCACAGCTTTATTCCTGAAGAGTATTGGGAAAGAAATCTTGAGGCTGTAAAGAATATGCTGCCGCAGGCAGAAATTTATGTATATGAAGATGAAAAAACGCACCGAATATTAGGCTTTGCAGGTTTAACGGGCAGTTACTTGTCAGGGATTTTTGTTGAGGAAAATTCACGGTCCAAAGGTATCGGAAAACAGATGATTGACAGTATAAAGAAAATCAAGCCTGAAATAACACTGAATGTATATCGGAAAAATGAGCGTGCCGTATCGTTTTATTTGAGAGAGGATTTCATTGTTCAGTCAGAAAGTACTGACAGCAAAACTAATGAGAAAGAACTGCTTATGACTTGGAAAAGCTCCAATAACAAGCAGTGACAGAAAGTCGGATAGGGGGAAGAAAATGCCGGAATATATTGTGTTTGACGTTGAAACGCCGAATCGCTTTAACAACAGAATGAGCGCAATCGGCATAACGGTTATTCGGAACGGAGAAATTTCAGACAGCTTTTATTCGCTCGTCAATCCCGAAACATATTTTGATTATTTTAATACGCGGTTAACGGGAATAAGCGAAGAGTCTGTAATGAATTCTCCGACTTTTCCTGAGCTTTGGATACAAATTGAACCGATATTGTCAAGCGGAGTTTTAGTTGCGCATAACGCTGTATTTGATATGGGTGTGTTAAAAAAATGCTTATGCGATTATGGCATTTCTTGGAAGAAAAGCGCTTCTTACTTGTGTACCGTGCAAATGGGCAGAAGGCTTTTGCCGAGAATAAGTCACAAACTGAATGACCTTTGCGATTATTACGGTTTGTATCTTGACCACCATAAAGCAGACAGCGACTCAGAAGCTTGCGCTGAAATACTGCTTAAATACATAGAAAGCGGCGCCGATATTTCGAAGTTCATTAAAACATACCGCTTGGTGTAAAATTAAATAAATGTTAAACAGCCGAAACTCACATTCTTCGTGAATTTCGGCTGTTTCTTTACATTCTGATTTATAACCTAAGTGAAGATGTCCGCCTGCACTGCTTGTAAGCACAGCATTGCTCCGATTAAAAAAATATTGTGAAAAAGACTTATGCGTTTTCCTTAATTTCAGCAACAGCTTTCTCAATTTTATCTGCAATTGCGAAGATTCTTTCATCACGCTGTACAGGCAGGAACGGGCAGCGTGGCTGACCCGCATTAACATTAAAGCGAACAGATATAACCTGTTTTGCTGCGCCGTAAAGTGAGTCGCAGGCAAGCAAATCAAATATAATTTCATTGATTTTGTATTGCAGTGCTTTTGCTTTCTCGATTTCGCCGTCGCAAATGTATTTGTCAAGCGCTACAAAAAGCTCGGGCATTGTGCCGTATGTGCCGCCGATACCTGCGTCTGCGCCCATTAACCGTCCGCCGAGGAACTGTTCGTCCGAACCGTTGAAAATAATAAAATCGTCACCGGCAATCGTTCTGAAGCGCTCCATATTGAAAACAGGCTCTTCTGAGTTTTTAATGCCTATAACCTTAGGATTCTTTGCCATCCTTTCAAATAAATCGTAGGGAAGGTGGAAGGAGGTGAGCTGGGGAATGTTGTAAATGATAAACGGCAAATCTGTTGAATCAATTATAGCATTCCAATGCATTTCAACGCTCTTCGGCGGAAGGTGATAATAAACGCTGGGTACTGCCGAAATTGCGTCGACGCCGATTTTTTCAGCGTGCTTTGCAAGGCAGATGCTCTCTTTGCTGCCTGCGCAGCCAACGTGAACAATGACTGTAAAATCGTCGCCTGCCGCAGTCTTTACCGCCTCGGCAACCTGCATACGCTCTTCAGTGGAAAGAAGGAAGCCCTCGCCCGTTGAGCCGCATACGTAAACGCCTTTAACGCCTTTTTCACGGTAGATTTTTACAAGGGTCTTTGTTGTTTCAAGGTCAACACAGTCGTTTTCATCGAAAATTGCATTAAGCGCAACAAAAACTCCCTTAAATTTTGATAGATTTGCTGTTTTCATACTTATACCTCTTTATTTTTCTACATTAAAAACCGCTGAGTTGCGAAAACCCAGCAGTCTTTATATTTTTTATCAGTTTTCTTCTGTATTATTTTCCTTATCCGCTTCCATTGCCTGAACCTTTTCAAGACGGCGAACCTCAAGCTCTTTAAGCATTTGCTTTTTGGTTTCTCCCGTAACATTGAAGAACATAAGAGTTATGCCGTAAAGGAATCTTGCAATTGCAGGGAGCAAGCAGAATACTGCCCAGAAGCCAAGAAGAACATTGTGATTTGACTCTGCAACGATGTTTCCGAACTCGTCCTTACGCGCAACATAGCCGACTGCCGAAATAACAACGCCTGAAAGAAGCTGAATAACGGAGTTTGCCGCTTTGCCGAAATAGTTTTGTACTGTTTGAACAAGCGCTTCGTTACGCGCGCCCGTTTTCCATTCGCTGTAATCGTAAACGTCGCCCTGCAAAACAGCGCCTGCAACGTTCATAAGCTGATTCGGAAGTCCGCAGATTGTAAGACATAAAGTGATTACAACCATTTTAACAATAGTGTTGCCTACGTCCCAGTCAACAAGAAAATCACCGCTGACGCCGATAAGGAAGGTTGCAAGGTAAGCGATACCGGCGAATATACCTGAGCCTACGCAAACAGCCTTTGCGCCGAATTTACGTATAAGCTTGGGAGCAAGCGGAACCATTATGTAGTTTGGAAGACCCGTGAAAATTCCTGCAATAGTTCCGTGAACAAGGTTCTTGGAGTTGTGCATCCAATAAAAGCTTTCGCTGGCAACACCGACAGATTTAAAGCCGTTAAAGAAGCCCGAAAGAACGAGAATGAACATAGGTCTGTTTTTAAATACGTTTTTAAATGACTCAATAACGCCGACCTCCTGCATTTGCTCACGGGAAGCCAACGGAACACGCTCACGCATAGCACTGAAGCCGTAAAATGCAGTTACGGCCGCAATCAGTGACATTGCAACCGCAAAGCCTGTGTAAACGTCCTGCATACCGATTTTGTTGTGAGTTAAGTTGGGGAGGAATGTAACAAGAACCGTTGCGATTGACGGAAGGAATGTTCCGAACAGCTCCATAAACTTGGAGGTTGCAATCAGTGAGTCACGCTCATTTGTATTGGGCGTGATGTTGTAAAGCATAATGTTCCATGCCCCGAAATATGACATACCGAGGTTGTAAACGAATATCGCAAAAACAACCCACACAATTTTCTGCCATTCATGAACAAGAAATGCAGGCGCAGTAAACAGCATTATGTTTGCTATTGCCCAAAACGGAGTGGGAACTACAAGCCACGGGCGAAGTCTGCCCCAACGCGTTCTTGTTCGGTCGATAATAAGACCTGAAATCGAGTCGTCAACTGCGTCATAAATTGATTCAATAAACATAATAACGCCGTATGCGCTGCCCGAAATTCCCAAAAAGCTTATAACAAAGAACTGACGGAATGCATTAACATACTGGCTTAAATTCTTTTGACCGAAAGAGGTGAGAAGAAAAGCGAAAATTTCACGGGGGCGAAGATATTTTCTGTCTGAGACCCCGAGCGTTTCAAGCTCTGCTTCAACCGCCGCTTCATCAAGCTCTTCGGCAACTGTGGTTTTTGTTTCATCCACGGTTTATCACATCCTAATTTTCATAATACATGCTTAATAATATCATAAGACAAGAAAATAATCAATAAAAACATAAAAAAATTTAGCTCTTAGAATATTTTTGCGACTGAGCAACCGCTAAGGCGTCACACCGTTCGTTTTCAGGATGTCCGTCGTGGCCTTTAAGCCAGACAAACGAGTAATTATGCTCAGCGAGAAGCGTTAAAAGCATATCCCAAAGGTCAGCGTTCAGAGCAGGCTTTTTGTCTTTTTTTATCCAGCCGTTTTTCTTCC
>CANARN010000037.1 GCA_947364045.1 uncultured Clostridia bacterium | reverse complement strand
AAAGTAAACAAAGGTTTGTTGTATAATCTAACCAATAGAAAGAAAAATTCGGAAAGTCAAGACAAGGGAGCTGAAGAAAATGCGAACTAAAAATTCACGGTCTGAGCAAAGAAGACCGAAAAGAAGCTTTATTCTCATTTTGGGACTAATTTTAGTTGTCGGTTCTTTAACTATTACCATTGTCGGCAAACAGCTTGAAATTCGCGAAAAGAAGCAGGAAAAGGCTCAGAAACAACAGGCATTGGAGCAGCAGCTTCACGAAAACGATTATTTGAAATCGGTACTCCAAAATGATGACAAGAGTGACTTCTTGGAGCAGGAGGCGCGCAGGCACGGCTACGGCTATCCGAATGAAAAAGTTTTCTATGACATTACACCCGGCGAATAACATTATTTATTAACCTTTCGGGGAAGGATTCAGGTATTTTATATGGCAGTTGAAATCGGTTCTGTTTATGAAGGGGCGGTAACAGGTCTTACTAAGTTCGGCGCATTTGTTAAGCTCGAGGACGGGACAGTAGGTTTAGTACATATTTCTGAGGTTGCAAACGAATTTGTAAGCGATATTTCGGAAAAGCTTTCGGTAGGCGACAGCGTAAAGGTGAAGGTAATTGAAATAAGCGACAGCGGAAAGGTCAGCTTTTCTATTAAGAAAGCTGTTGCAGAAGATAAACCGAAGCCTAAAAAGCCAAGACCGCGTGACAATGCAGGCAGAGGCTTCAGGGGCGCTGCTTCGCAAAATCCGAATACACCTTTGTCGTTTGAGGATATGATGGCTCGCTTTAAAGCGCAGAGCGATGACAAGATAAGCGACCTTAAACGCAATAATGATAAACGCGGCGGCGGAAGGCGCAAATAACATACGAAAAATTCAGGGGCAGTTTTTCTGCCCTTTTGTTTTGTGAGGAAAGAAAAAATGAGAGAGATTAAAGCGGCTGAAATAACAGGGTCAATCCGTGAAATGTGCATTACGGCTAATAAAATACTGCCGGATGACCTTTGCTGTAAAATAAATCAGGGGCTTGAAAACGAAGCGGAAGAATTGCCGAAAAGTATAATGAAAACAATTTCAGATAATCTTGTATGCGCAAAAGAGCTTGACATTCCTGTTTGTCAGGATACGGGAATGGCAGTGGTTTTTGCAGAAATAGGTCAGGAGGTTCACATTACGGAAGGCTCTTTTGAAAATGCCGTGAATGAGGGTGTGCGACAGGGCTATACAGACGGACTTTTGAGAAAATCTGTTGTGGGCGACCCGCTGAAACGGGTCAATACAAACGACAATACTCCTGCGGTTATACATACAAGAATAACGGACGGAGATAAAATTAAATTCACCGTTGCGCCCAAGGGCTTCGGCAGTGAGAATATGAGCAAAATCAAAATGTTTACGCCGTCTGCAACAGTTGAGGATATTGTAAATTTTGTTGTTGAGGTTGTCGAAACGGCAGGCGGAAACCCTTGTCCGCCAATGGTTCTGGGAGTCGGAATCGGCGGCGATTTTGAGCAGTGCGCATATCTTGCCAAGAAAGCTCTTTGCAGAAGCGTGTCCGTTAGAAATCCCGACCCGTTTTATGCTGAGCTTGAGGAAACCATGCTCAGAAAAGTGAATGAAACAAATATCGGACCGCAAGGCTTCGGCGGTAAGACAACAGCGCTTGCCGTAAATATTGAAAAAAGCGCAACGCACATAGCGGGACTTCCCGTTGCGGTCAATGTAGGCTGTCATGTAACAAGACATATTGTTAAGATTTTGTAAACAATTTATAAAAATTACAAAAAAATTCTTTATTTTTATGTATAAATGTGATATAATACAGTTGAGCAAAGAAGAAAAGCCATTGCTCAATTAAAAACAAAGGAGATGTCGTTGTGAATATTACAATCACAGGGCGCAAATGTACGCCGAGAGATAGTTTTAAGGAGAGGGCAGAAGAAAAGCTGTTAAAGGTTGAAAAATTCTTCGGTCCTAATGCAACGGCTAAGGTAACAGCTTCTGTCGAGAAAAATTCAAAGTCTTGTGAAATTACGCTTATTAAAAACAGTATGATTTTCAGAGCTAAAGAAAGAAGCGATGACCTTGAGGACGCGCTTGACAAATGTGTAGATTCTCTTATCAGGCAGATAAGAAAGAATAAAACACGGCTTTCAAAAAGACTGCGTGACGTATCTTTTGACGAGGTGTTTATTGAGGAAAATGCTGAGGAAGAGGAAACTGATTTTGAGCTTGTACGTTCAAAGAAGGTGGTTTTAAAGCCCGAAATGCCTGATGAAGCTATTCTTCAGATGAATATGCTCGGACACCAGTTTTATATGTTCAAGAATGCCGAGACTGACACTGTTTGCGTAGTTTACAAAAGGGCGGACGGCGGCTACGGTCTTATTGAGCCGACAGACGAGTAAAATTAAAAAATATAATACGGCAGGGGCAGAATGCTCCTGCCTTTTGCTTGTGAAGGGGTTTTTCTTACTCAAAGACGGAACGGAAAAGGTATTGCATTAAATAGAATATTATGGTAAAATATACTGATATTTTCTCGGTCAGGAGGGGCTTTGAATGACGGGCGAAGCAACCAAAAAGCATAAGGGAACGCATAAAGCGGCTTTTCCCATAGGCATTGCCGTAACGGTACTGGCGTTGATAGGCTTTGCAACAGTAATTGTACTTATCGGTACAGGTATAAAAAATTTAGCGGCAAAAAATAAGGACTATTCGCAGTATAATAAGCTCTTAACTCCTATTGTGCTTATTGACCCCAAGGGATTTGACGATATTACGAATGCGGATATGTCAGAGCTTATTGAAATGTCAATTTGGGCAATACTTAAAAGTGATATTTCGCCTGATAAATATGAAATAGGTGAGGGCGGAATAATTATTCCCGAGACAGATGTTGCAGAGCAGTTTAAAAAGCTGTTCGGAACGGAGGTAACGCCTGTTCACGCAACTGTTGAGGGTTATGAATATGAATTTACCTATGACGCAGACGCGAAGACCTATACAATCCCCATTACCGGTATTGTGCCGATTTACACGCCCAATGTCATTGAGAAAGAGGAAAATTCAGACAGAATAGTTCTGACGGTGGCTCTCATAGCGGGTGAAGCATGGCAGCAGAATGCTGACGGTTCAATGACTCAGCCGGAGCCTGACAAATATATCAGGGTTACGCTGAGAATTCAGGACGGCGTTCAGTTTATATCCGCTATTCAGGTAACTACCACTCCCGAAACGGCAACAACCGTAAGCAATACAGAGGGAACAACTGAAAATAAGGATTTGCTTGACAAGGCAGATGTTGCGGCAAAGGATATAAGCGCCCCGAAAACTCAGAATGTAACCGATGAAAACGGGGAAAATGTTACTGACGAAAACGGAAATGATGTGACTGAAACGGTAACTGAAAAAAGCACCGCAGACAGTTCTTCTGCGGCGCCGTAGCATAATATATCTTAAAACCGTCAGCGCATTTTTACGTAAACGGTACTGATACATATTACGCAGAAACATACGGACAAGTGAAAACTTTTTCGTATTAGATTTTTAAGTTGACGAGTATTAAAAAAGAAACGGCGGAAATAATCCGACAAAAAATGTCTTTGATTATATTTGCCGACTTAATACAGAGAGGATTTTTTTATGCTTCAGTATGAAGAATTAAGATTAAGACTTTTAGGACACGAGGATGCGCTCCGCGACCTTGCCGACGCCTTGGGCCTTGAAAAAATGAAAAATGAAATTGAAGAGCTTGACGCTAAAACGGCGGAAAACGGCTTCTGGGATGATATTAAGGCTTCGCAGGTTGTGCTTAAAAGGCAGAGCGCGCTTAAGAACAGGGTTACGGCTTACGAAAAGCTGTGCGCTGACTTTGACGATACGCTTGTAATGATAGAGCTTGCCAATGAGGAAGAGGACGAGAGCTTAATTGAAGAATGTACAAACGGAGTTACAAAGTTCGAGAATGACCTTGAAACAATGACGCTTTCAACTCTCCTTTCGGGCGAATATGACGCTAAAAACGCAATTCTCACATTCCACGCGGGAGCGGGCGGAACGGAGGCTCAGGACTGGGCGCAGATGCTGTTCAGAATGTACTGCCGCTGGGGCGAGCGCCACGGCTACAAGGTTACAACACTTGATTACCTTGACGGCGATGAAGCGGGGCTTAAATCGGCAAGTATTTTGATTGAGGGCGAAAACGCCTACGGATATATGAAGAGCGAAACAGGTATTCACCGCCTTGTGCGTGTTTCTCCCTTTGATTCCGAGGGCAGACGCCACACGTCATTTGCATCTGTTGAGGTTATGCCCGAAATTGACGATACAATTGAGGTTGAAATTGCCCCCGAGGACATTAAAATGGATGTTTACCGTTCTTCAGGCGCAGGCGGACAGAAGGTTAATAAAACTTCATCTGCCGTAAGACTTACACATATCCCCACGGGAATTGTTGTTTCCTGTCAGGTTGAGCGCAGTCAGCACCAGAACCGTGAGGTTTGTATGACGATGCTCAAATCAAAGCTTATTGAAATTAAAGAGCGCGAGCATCTTGACAAGATTTCCGATATTAAGGGGGACCAAAAGGAAATCGGCTGGGGAAGCCAAATCCGTTCATATGTATTTATGCCCTATCAGCTTGTTAAGGATAACCGAACAAGCTTTGAAACGGGCAACATTTCAAATGTAATGGACGGCGACCTTGACGGATTTATTAACGCTTATCTTAAAGCGGAATCACAGAAAAAGCTTGAGCAGTAAATCGGAAATAAAAAATATCAACCCGAATGACATTTTGCGAGGCCATTCGGGTTGTTTTATATTTGTTTCGGTAATAAATTTATCTAAGCACCGTTTCGAGCGCTTTGTTAAATTCCTCGGGCGTGTCCATATTAACAATATGACCTGCACCTGAAAATTCAACATATTCACTGTTAGGCTCTGAACTGTGCCACATCTTCGACGCTCTTTTGGCTGAGTCACAGTCGTATTCGCCCACGCCGATTAAAAGGGGATAGCTTCTCGGCTTCGTCGGTTGTTTATTCACCATTTTTCCGATTGAGGCTAAATATTTAAACGAGCTTTTTTTGAACTGCAAATTCATTTGATAAAACTTTTCCTGAGCATCTTCAGTATATGCGGAGATTTTTTTGTTTTCCTCCGCAAATGCTTTTATTGAGAAGAATGCGCGGAACATCATTTTCATTTGTTCTTTGGAATTGCCGCTCTGAAGCTCACTGTCAAAATTGTTTATGTCATATCCGCCGATGCAGGTAAGCGAGGCAGTCTTTTCGGGATATTTGTTGGCAAAGTCCTGAACGAGAACCGCCCCTAAGGACACGCCGACGAGATTTATTTTGCTTATTTTCTCTGCATTCATAATCAAGCTTATATATTCGGCGGTATCTTCAAGTCTGCCCTTGCCGATAGACTTGCTGTGTCCGATTAAATCCATAGTAATGACCTTACAATTCTTAAAATAATCCAATTGCGTGTCAAAGCAGGAGTGATTTCCGAATGCAGCGTGAAGAAAAATTATTGCGGATTCGGATTCCGCTTCGTTAACGAAATAATGAATCGGAGTGCCGTTTAATATTTTCTCTATCATATTAACCACCTTTTTAATTGTATGTTACAGAGCTTGATAAATATTGATATACGGACGTTTTCAGCAAATAACGGTTACTGCTATCTCAGGTTTTGAAGAAATGTATCCAATTCTCCGTTTTCAAACAGCAGAGTTTCTTCCGGCTTTTCTTGATCTCTTACGGGCAGAAAAATTGATAAATGAACGCATTGGTATCCGCATTCTTGACAGCGGTACCGTTTGACGCCGCAGGCATAGTATCCTGTAGGTATATCTTTTTTCTTATCTACCTGTATCAGATTTTCAGTATAATAAGACGGATTTTTATGTGAAACGTAATTACCTACCGTCATAGGCAGCATATAAAGCTGTTTTTGGATAACATCCATTTCACTGAAACACTTTTTGCACCAATCTTCGTGAAACGGCGCTTTGATTTTTCTCAGAATACTCATATTAATTTAATCGTGCCTTTGCCTGCTCAATTGCTTTTACCATAACTTCGGCTTTTGAAATTCCTGTCAGAATATAATCGCTGTCCATACGGAAGCGTTGGTTAGATGTGAAGGTATCCACTCTTACTTTTATTCCGTCTACAATGAACAGAAAGCTGACTCTGCTGCTTCCGGTCATAAAGCCTGCTCCGCCTTTTCCGTCATCTACCCAGCATTTTTCAATGCGTGACGCCGGTAAGATGTAGGCTTTTTGCGGATTCCAGAAGAACACTAAGCCAACCTGACCGTTTTCCGCATCAATATAAACTGTTTTTCCTTTTCCGTAAAAGCTGTGGTTTCTTCTGAAGCCGTTTTCCTCTAATTCGCATTCGAACTTTTTATAGTGTCTTTTATATAAAAAGCTTCCGCCGAATACCCACCAAAGAATTGCCAGTGCGGGAACTGCCATAAGACAGATAACGGCTCCGTTTCCTTTAGGAAAGAACAGGTAGCTTATTCCGTATGAAATGCCGCAAATAATTATCGGCACAAAAATGTATCCCAATAAATAAATGGGATTTATCTTTTTTACTTTTTCCATTTCAATTCACATAGCCTTTCTGACTGCTGAAAACAATTTATATCTCTGCCGCAGTCTGACAGGGATATATAAATCAGGCTCTTATTCCCATTCTGATTTTTTCTTTTTCTTCGGCGCGAAAAAATACGGGAAAATTCCTAATTTTGAACCTATTGTATGAAATACAGGAAATGTAATTATAACAACAGCGCACTGGATTAACATAATATGTGTTTCCGTAAAGGATTCTTCACTTACAATTAAGGTGTTTCCTGCCATATCTATATAAAAGTCTTTGCGGGAAAGCTCTTCTTTATATTCGATTTGTGACAGGAAGGTTTCCTCTTTTGTAAGATCTTCCTTAACAATACGCCCTACCGGCAGGGTTGAGTCGTTTGTGTAGATGGAATCTCCTGCGTGTATTACGGACTCTTCATTGATAAGAGCAGCGACCTTTTCTCCCGAGGGAAGTGTTAACGCCTGCAAATACATATTTTTGTAATATCCTGCGCCTTTGTTTCGGTATTCAATTCCGGGAGATATAACTGTAAATGTATCATGAGAGAGCAGGTCTTCTACAGATTGCGCGCGAAATACGGTTTCATCAGCTATTCCGCCGACTTCGTTTGTTTCTGCCGTATGCTTTTCTTTTTGGCTTGCATACCTTTGATTTATAACCGGAGAGAGAATTTTTTCTGCACCCATCGCCAGCAAAACACTCAAAAGCAAGCACAGCCATATATCAAATCTTAATACACGGTATCTCATTTTTATCACCTCTTTTGCTTTATGTAACATTTGAAAAGAGGGCAATTAAACCCTCTTTAATAAAAAGAAAACCGTAACGCGATTTGCGTGCCGGGACTCTTACCGTCTGTCAGATATGAAAAGATGTATCTTTAATGCGGGCAACAAAAAAACAAATCGCGCACCTTTACAGTGCGCAACTTGTATGCGGCGCTTGCCGCTGGAGCGGATAATGGGAATCGAACCCACCTTCTCAGCTTGGGAAGCTGATGTTCTACCGATGAACTATATCCGCAAAAGTTTAAATAATAAGTAAAAGTGAACAGTGAAAAGGTGTAATTATTTCTCTTTCTTATTTTTATTCAAATGAGTGGCAGACAGACATAAAAATGCAGACCCTAAACAAAAGAACACTACTGCTGTATAGGAATCCTTGTCTATAAATTTTTTTACAGCTATAATATAAAAACAAATTGAAGCGACAAGAAAGCTCCAAAAGCTTATTTTATCTTTTTTGTCCATTTTGCTCACCAAAAATAAAACTTTAATCAATTATCCTTAATTATTTTATCACAGTGCAAATACAAATTCAACCGTATTTTCCGTTATTTTTTCATTTGGTCAATGGTTTTTTCAAAGGACGGCACAAATTCGTCAATGAAAATTTGTGCTTCTTCGCAGTCAAGTCTTTGCAGTGTCTTTGTTATGGATTTTTCCGCCTCGCAAAATTCTTTGTTGCCTGCGTTTCTTTCTTCAATACATTTTAAATATGCGCAGATTTTGTCAGCGGATTTAACTAATTTCCAAAGCTCTTTGTCATCTGCCTTTTTTTTGAAAAGCGGCTCATAGTTTTTACGCAAATCATCGGGAAGCATTGAAAGAAGTTGTTTTGACGCGTTTTTCTCCACCGCCTTGTAAGCGGATTTCGTTTCTTCGCTGAAATATTTAACGGGCGTAGGTAAATCCCCCGTGATAATTTCCGGTAAATCGTGATAAAGTCCCAAAAGCGCTGCACGCTCAGCATTATAATTTTTACCTAATCGTTCGTTGCCGATAACGGCTAAAGCATAAGCAATTTCAGCCGCCTGAGCAGAATGCTCGGAAAGGGTTTCGTAGCGTGTATTGCGCATAAGCGCCCAGCGGTTTATGTATTTCGTTCTTGCGGCAAACGCAAAAAAATCGGATATTCCCATAGTTTTATATATCCTCTTCTCTGAAATTTATCGTAAGTTCTTCGTGCGCCATAGTGATTTTTGTGTATTTAACGCCTGCCGCATCAAACATTCGGCGTGAAGCGCGGTTGCCGACGGTGTCATAATATTTGTCGGATATGTAAATTACCTCTTTAATTCCGCTCTGAATTATCGCCTTTGCACATTCGTTGCAGGGGAAAAGAGCAACATAGATTTTTGAGCCTTCAAGATTTCTGCCGCCTGCATTGAGAATAGCGTTTAATTCCGCATGGCAAACGTAAGGATATTTTGTTTCGTACTCATCTCCCGACCTTTCCCACGGGAAAGAGTCGTCGTCACAGCCCTTCGGGAAGCCGTTGTAGCCCATAGACATAATCTTATTTTGCTCGTTTACAATACATGCGCCAACCTGTGTGCTGGGGTCTTTGCTTCTGTAAGAAGAAAGCATTGCGATGCCCATAAAGTATTCGTCCCATGAAATGTAATCTTTTCTTTTTGCCATATCTGTTCTCCTTATCTTTATTCACCTTTGATTTTCTTCCAATACTCTTTTGACGCGGTTTCGTTTTTATTTTCACCGAATTCATAATATTTTTTGCCTTTGATTGCATCGGGAAGATATTGTTGATTGACCCAGCGGTTCGGATAATCGTGGGGATATTTATAAAACTGACCGGGGGCTGTGTTATCTTCGCCGTCAAAATGCTTGTTCTGGAGCGTTCTCGGAATTCTGCCGTAATTGCCGGAACGCACGTCAGAAAGCGCCGCGTCAATCGCTGAATATGCAGTATTGCTTTTCGGACTTGTCGCCACTAAGACAACGGCGTCGCCGAGAGGTATTCTTGCTTCGGGCATTCCGACCTGCAAGGCAATGTCACAGGCGCTTTTAACTATAGGAATAATATTCGGGTAAGCAAGACCCACATCCTCACAGGCGCAAACCAAAAGTCTGCGTATTGCCGAGGGCATATCGCCCGCCTCCAAAAGCCGCGCAAGGTAATGAAGCGCGGCGTCAGGGTCGCTTCCCCGCATTGACTTCTGAAATGCGGATAAAATATCGTAATGTTCGTCGCCGAATTTGTCATAACGGAAAGTATTTTTAGCCGTAAGACTGCCTGTTTTCTCAAGCGTTATGTTTCTTTCACCGTTTTTGCCGGGCTTTGAAGCGAGTACTGCAAGCTCCGTAAAATTAAGAGCTTTTCTGACATCTCCGCCGGAAGATACTGCAATATGCTCCGGAACGCCGTCCTCAAATGTAATTTTGCCGTGAAGCTCTTCTTCCAAGAATTTGAAGCCTTTTATAACCGCAGGCACAACATCTGACGGCTCAACGGATTTGAATTCAAACACCGTGCAACGTGAAAGCACAGCGCTGTATATGTAAAAATACGGATTTTCCGTAGTGGACGCAATAAGCGTGATTTTTCCGCTTTCAATATATTCAAGGAGCGACTGCTGCTGACGCTTATTGAAATATTGAATCTCGTCAAGATAAAGCAAAATCCCGTTGGGAGCGGCAAAGGTATCAAGCTCGCTGACGATGTCGCGTATATCAGCCGTTGAAGCGTTTGTGCCGTTCAGGTGATGCAGCTTTTTGTCGGTCATTTTGGCTATAATTCTTGCAAGAGTTGTCTTGCCCGTACCTGACGGACCGTAGAAAATAAGGTTGGGGCAAACGCCGCTTTCAATTATGTTGCGAAGAGGCATACCCTCGCCCAGCAAGTGCTTCTGACCGACAATATCTTCAATTTTCTGTGGGCGGAGCCTGTCCGCAAGCGGTGTAGACATGTGTTTATTCCTCTTTTAAAATATCAAAAATATCACTCGGCTTTTCTATTATATAATCAGCCTTATATTCCTCAAATTCAGGTCTGTCGCCGAAGCCGAACAGCACAGCGCAGCAGGGAATACCTGCCTCGTGCGCGCCCTGAATGTCAAAAAGCCTGTCGCCGACCATAAGTGTGTTGTCGTTATTTGCACCGAGAGAAGCCATAGCTTCTTTAATAACAACGGTTTTACTCTCTTTAATATTGTCAAACTGTGTTCCGCCGATGTGAGCGAAATACTTTTTAATATCACGCTGAGCGCATATATCGTCAATAAATTTAATCGGCTTTGAGGACGCCGTGCCGAGAATATACCCCTCATTTTGAAGCCTGTTGAGCATTTCGGGGATTCCGTCATAAACACGGTTTTCAAGGTAACCCTTTACCTTATAACGTTCACGGTATTTGTCCGTCATTTCATAAGCGTGTTCTGTGGAAAATCCGCAAAACTTCGTGAAGCTGTAGTGGAGGGGGGGACCGACAAATTTTTTTAAAAGCTCAGGCGAGGGCGTGCCGTGACCCATTTTCTCAAAAGCGTAGGTAAGACTTTTAAAAATTCCCTCGGAGGAGTCTACAAGCGTTCCGTCAAAATCGAACAAAATATATTTGAATTTACTCATAAATTACAATTTCATACTCCTTTTTGAACTCTTCATTGGCGGCAAGTCTGTTGCCCCATTCACGTTTCGTTAAATCACAGTCAAAATCTGCCGAGTCTGCTCTGCCGTACCACGGCTCAATGCATACAAACGGCGCATTTTTCTTCACGGGTGACCATATTCCGAAAAGGCGAGCGGTGAAATTGACCGTAACAAAAGTTTTTCCGCCGTTTGAAAGAGAAACGCTTGTAACGCCGCTGTTCTCAATAATCAGCGCATCACGGTCAAAAATATCATCTGTTAAGACAAAGCGGCTCTTTACAGGGTACTTTTCGGGAAGATAAAGCCCGTCATCGTTTAGAACAGAATATTCTAAATTTTCTTTATTCATTGAAAGAACGGTTTTACCCTTTTCACAGTTAAAGGCGGGGTGGGCGCCTATTGAAAAATACATTTCCGTTTCGTTTGTATTCGTGACGCTCCATTTAACACAGATTTTATTGCTGTTCAATTCAAATGAACAGACAAGGCGGAATTTGAATGGATATTTTTTCAGCGTATTCTCATTTTCCGTAAGCTCAAACGAAACCGAATTGTCCGTTTTGCTTATAAGTGTAAAATCGCAGTCCCTCGCAAAGCCGTGCTGAGAAAGCGAATATTCCTTACCGCCGTATACGGATTTGAGATTTTTGTATTTACCCACAACGGGGAAAAGCACAGGACTTCTTCTGCCCCAGTATTTACTGTCGCCCTGCCAAAGGTATTCACGTCCGCTTTTAATTCCGACAACAGATGAAAGCTCTGCGCCGTGCTCGTTTATTTGAATTTCCAAAATATCATTTTTTAATGTCTGCATAATTTTATTCTCCTGCAATAATGATATAATTATACAATATTAAATAAATTTATTCAATGAGTTTGCAAACATTTGTTTCAGCGTTTTTTACAAAAATAAAAAAATATGAAAAAGGTCTTTTATTTTATATAGAATGGTGATATACTATATAAGGCATTTATGGGCGAATTTTGCCCGTTTCGACACAAGTTTTTGTTTTTATTAAAATTTTTCTTTTGTTTTAGATTCAAATCGGAGCAACGCTCCTGCTTTGCTTGCAAATAGCAGAGCTTGCGACCGATTGCAACCTGTGCAGGGAGCGTTAGCTCCTCGGGGTTTCAGTGTGAGATTATAACTCCCGCTGAAATTCCAATATGGCTCCCGCCGCCTATAGAGGCGGGGGACATCTGCACTTAGATTATATTTTGTTTTGAGGGGGGACGAGCCCTTGGAAAAAATCATAATAAACGGCGGACATGCTCTTCACGGCGAGGTTGAAATCAGCGGAGCCAAAAACGCCGTAGTTGCGATTATTCCGGCTACACTTCTCGCAGAAGATGTTTGCAGAATTGAAAATATTCCAAGCATCAGCGACGTTAATGTAATGATTAAAATTCTGCAACAACTCGGCGCAGAAATTAAAATGATAAATAAAAACACTCTTGAAATAGACACAAGACACGTATTTTCCGATAAAATCGGTCACGATATGAGCAAGCAAATGCGTGCTTCTTACTATTTTATCGGCGCGCTTCTCGGCAGGTTTAACCGCGCGCGTGTTGCAATGCCCGGCGGCTGCTCCTTCGGCGTTCGCCCCATTGACCAGCACATTAAGGGCTTTGAGGCGCTGGGTGCAGACATAAGCATTGACAAGACGGGTACGCTGAACGCTCATGCGGAAAAATTGCTCGGCAACAGCATTAATTTTGACGTTGTTTCGGTAGGCGCCACAATAAACCTAATGCTTGCGGCAGTAAAGGCAAAGGGCCTTACGATTATTGAGCCTGCGGCAAAGGAACCGCATATCGTTGACCTTGCTAACTTTTTGAACTCAATGGGCGCGGACATAAGGGGAGCGGGTACTGACACAATTAAAATCCGCGGTGTTGAAAAGCTTCACGGCTGTGAATACGCAATAATTCCCGACCAGATTGAAGCGGGAACATATATGGTAGCAGCGGCGGCAACGAACGGCGACGTACTGATTAAAAATGTTATTCCCAAGCACCTTGAGTCCATTTCGGCAAAGCTTGTGGAGTGCGGAGTTACGGTTGAGGAATTTGACGACAGTGTGCATATAAAGGGAATAAAAAGACCTAATCACTGCAATGTTAAAACAATGCCGCACCCGGGCTTCCCGACGGATATGCAGCCGCAGCTCGCAGTTCTCTTGTCAATAGCCAACGGCAACAGTATGATTTCCGAGAGCGTGTGGGATAACCGCTTCCGTTACATTGAACAGCTCATTAGAATGGGCGCTAAAATTTCAGTTGACGGCAAATCCGCATTTATTGAGGGTACGGAGTCTCTTCACGGCGCGCCTGTAAGAGCGGATGACCTTCGGGCAGGGGCGGCAATGGTAATTGCAGGTCTTGCGGCTGAGGGTACTACCGAGATTGAGGAAATTTACCATATTAAACGCGGTTATGACCATATAATTGAGAAGTTTAAGTCTTTGGGCGCGGACATTTATCTCCGTGATGACCCTGACACTACGTCGGCGGTTTTGGAAGTAGGTTAAAAATTATAATTAAGCGAGTCGAGAGTTTCTTGATTCGCTTTTTTAAATAGGAAAGGTAAAGAAATGGCAAAATTTTGTTCCCTGTTTTCAGGGTCATCAGGCAACGCAACTTACATAGGCTCAGGCTCTGACGGAATTTTAATAGACGCCGGGGTTTCGGCGAGAGCGCTTGAACAGTCGCTTTGGCGCATAGGCGTAAATACGGAAAATGTTAAAAACATATTTATAACGCATGAGCATTCCGACCACGTAAAAGGGCTTAGGGTATTCACCAAAAAATTTCCGTGCAGAGTGTTTATGACGGAGGGTACATACAGCGCGCTTTCGGAAACAGACGCTCTTCAGAATGCAGAGGAGTGTATAGTTATGTCCGAAAACGGAACCCAAATCGGCAATATGCTAATAAAATGCTTTCCCATCTCTCACGACACAAAAGAACCGTGCGGTTATACGGTTGAGCTTGCAAACGGCAAAAAAATGGCGGTGGTTACGGATTTAGGCGTTGTCACAACCGAGGTTTTGGGGGCGGTTCTCGGCGCGGAGTTAGTGCTGATTGAGTCTAATCACGACATAAATATGCTTCAGTGCGGAAATTACCCTTATATGCTTCAGCGGCGAATTTTGGGCGCAAAGGGGCATTTGTCCAACGATGCGTGCGCCGAAATGTGTGTAAAGCTTGTGCGTCAAGGCGCAACAAGGCTGATTTTGGGGCATTTGAGTAAAGAGAATAATCTGCCTGCTCTTGCTTATCAGACGGCTGTATCCGCGCTTTCCGAAATTGACGCAAAAGAGGGCAGCGATTATCTTATCCGTGTCGCAAAGCCCGAATGGGACGAAAAGGCGATGATATTATGATGAATGTTCAGCTTATAGTTTTGGGGAAATTAAAAGAAAAATATATGAAGGATTTTTCTGCTGAATATGAAAAACGGCTTTCTTCCTTTTGCAAATTAACCGTTACGGAAATTGAGCCTGTACGTCTTTCGGACAATCCTTCGGAAAAGGAAATCGAAAATGCTCTTAAAAAAGAGGCGGATTTAATAAAAAGCAAGATGCAGCAAAACTCGTTTGTGTTTTCAATGTGCATTGAGGGAAAAGAGTTTTCGTCTGAAGAGCTGTCACGTAAAATTGAAAATATCGGCGTTTCGGGGCAAAATAATATAGTGTTCATAATCGGAAGCTCCTTCGGGCTTTCGGAAGAGATAAAAGCTAAGTCCGACATCCGCCTTTCTATGTCGCCGATGACTTTTCCTCATAAGCTTGCCAGAATAATGCTTTTGGAACAGATTTACAGAGCATTTTCAATATCTCACGGCGGAAAATACCATAAATAAAGCGGAATTCGCTTTAAAATTTAAAAAAATACAACAGTTTGTTATTACTTTGTTAAAATTTTAGGAATATACTAAATTTGTTAATTGATAAAAGGAGTCAGAGAGATGTCAAAAGGTAAAATTCTTGTAGTTGACGACAATGTGAATATCTGCGATTTACTGCGGATGTACCTTGAGAAAGAGGATTTTGAGGCAGTGATTGCCAATAACGGAAACGATGCAATAAAAATGTTCGGAGAAGCAGAGCCGGACTTAATTCTGCTTGATATTATGCTGCCGGAGCTTGACGGCTGGCAGGTTTGCAGGGAAATCAGAAAGACCAGCGATGTACCAATAATTATGGTAACGGCAAAGGACGAAACCTTCGACAAGGTTTTAGGCCTTGAGCTTGGCGCTGATGACTATATAACGAAGCCCTTTGATACAAAAGAGGTTGTTGCTCGTGTTAAGGCGGTTTTGCGCCGGGCATCCGGAAAATCCGGCTCTGATATTAAAGAGGTTAAGTATGATAAGCTTGTAATTAACCGAACAAACTATGAAATGAAGGTTGACGGCGTGGCGGTTGATACTCCGCCCAAGGAGCTGGAGCTTATTTATCACCTCGCTTCTAATCCCGACCGCGTTTTCACAAGGGATCAGCTTCTTGACGAGGTTTGGGGCTTTGATTATTACGGTGACAGCAGAACGGTTGACGTTCACATTAAACGGCTCAGAGATAAACTTAAAGGAGTTTCGCCCGAATGGGAGCTTTGCACGATTTGGAGTGTAGGCTATAAGTTTGAAACGCATGGAAAAAAATAATAAGATTAAAAGTTTTTTTGCCGAAAGAGCGGGCAGAATAAAACGGTTCTTCACACATCTTCCGCTTTTTGCAAAATTCCTTGCAGTTATGACGTCGCTCATTTTAATAAGCTATCTTGTGCTTTCGAGCGCGCTTATGGTGTTTATGTCAAACCACTGGACAAAAACGCAGCGTGACGCTTTAATGGAAAGTGTTACGACAAATGCGCAGTACTGCGAACGGATTTTTGAAACCTGCCATTCGGAAACGGATTTTCAAAATGCATTGATGCTTATATGCAACAATATTGGCGTTACGGCAAAATCCACTGATACCGATATGTTTTTATGCGGAACGGACGGCAGCGTTATTGTGTGTAAGGATGCTTTTCAGAACGGATATTCGTATTCGGGCGAAATGGTTTGCTTTTCTCACAGAGGGTATAAAATTCCAGAAACCGTATTAAAAGAAGCTGATAAGGGCGGATATTTTAAAGACGAAAAAATACAGGGACTTTACAGCGAAAAAACATTCCTTGCTGGCGCGCCCGTAAAGGCTAACGGCAAAATTTATGCCTATGTTTTTTCTGCGGCTCCCGTGCAGTACAGCTTTAAAGAGTATTCAAAAAATATTTTTAATATGTATGTTTCATCTGCAATTTTTTCGGGCGCTTTATCACTGATTGTGGTTTACGCGTTTACAGAAAAGCTGACAAATCCGCTGAGGCAGATGTCAAATGCAACAAAGGCTTATGCGAAGGGAGATTTCAGCCGGCGTGTTGACGTAAAGGGGCGGGATGAATTTGCCGATTTGTGCCAGTCGTTTAACAGAATGGCGTCCTCGCTTTCCATTATGGAGTCTTCAAGGCGAAGCTTTGTTGCAAATGTATCTCATGAGCTGAAAACGCCTATGACGACCATAGACGGATTTATTAACGGTATGCTCGACGGTACTATTCCCGAGGAAAAACGGGATGAATATTTAAAAATTGTTTCGGACGAGGTGGGCAGGCTCTCGCGACTTGTCACCTCAATGCTGAATCTTTCGAGAATTGAGGCGGGCGAGCTGGAGCTTAAGCTTTCGGATTTTGATTTGAGTAATACTGCGGTTACCTGCCTTTTGACCTTCGAGCAAATAATAGATAAGAAAAACATTGAGATAAAAGGGCTTGAAAATCTTGAAAAGACCGTTGTTCACGGCGACAGCGATATGCTTTATCAGGTAGTTTACAATCTGATTGATAACGCAGTTAAATTTACGCCCAACGGCGGAAATATTGAAATTTCACTGACTAAAAACAACCGCGGCGAAGCGCATTTCTGGATTAAAAATTCAGGCGCAGGTATACCGCCTGAGGAAATAGGCAGAATCTTTGAAAGATTTTATAAGGTGGATAAATCCCGAAGCTATGACACAAGAAGCGCAGGGCTGGGACTTTACCTTTGCAAGACTATAATCGAAATGCACGGCGGAAATATATATGTACAAAGCGTCAAAGACGAATATACACAGTTCGGCTTTAAACTTTAAGGAGACTTAGCTTATGGATGGCAATTTTGAAAACAACAATCCCATGACAGAAGAAAACGGCAGTTCACAGCAATTTTTGAATGCGGAAAAAACGGGCAACACCTTTGAAACGGATGTTCCGAATTCGCAGACAGCGCAGGAAATTCCGCCTGCGCAATCGTCACAGCAAAGACCGAATGTTCCGCCGTTCACACCTATGCAGTATGCTGCTTACTGTGACACAAACAGCGGGTATATTCCTTACGGGTATCAGCCGCAGAAAAAAGAAGCTGAGAAAGTTAAATCCAAAAACAAACGGCTCGGAATTGCGATAGCCGCCGTTATAATTGCGGTTTCTCTTGTAACTGTTTCCGTTCTCGCAGTGTTCGCCGCAAAGAACGGAAAGGCGCAGACGGGAAATAATAAAAATAAAACAAACGTGGAAGCAGAAGTTCCGTTGGCAGACGCGCAGAAGGGAAATTCGGAGGACGGCTCGGCACAAAGCATTTACCAAAAAACCTATGAATCAAATGTAGGAGTGCTTGTTTATTCGAAAAATCAGTCAACAATTGCGTCAGAGGGGTCGGGCGTTGTTTTGCCGACGGTAATCAGCGGCGGCGACGGTAAAAAGACATATATCGTAACCTGCGCCCATGTGCTTGAAACCTCATCTTCATACAAAACAGTTGTTAAAACACACAGCGGTGAACAGTATGACGCAAAAATAGTCGGCATAGACAGAAAAACCGATATAGGCGTTATCTCCGTAAATGAAACGGGTCTTAAAGCGGCTGAATTTGCTTCGTCGTCAAGCGTTTCTGTCGGCGACACGGTTTATGCGCTCGGCAATCCCGGCGGTTCAACCTTCTTCGGCTCATTTACAAACGGAATGATTTCTGCGATAGGCAGACCTGTTAACAGCCCGGTAGGCTATGAGGTTTCGTGCATTCAGCATACAGCGGCAATTAACCCAGGTAACTCAGGCGGAGCGCTTCTTAATTCGGCAGGTCAGGTAATCGGCATTAACTCTTCAAAAATTGCGTCTACGGAATATGAGGGAATGGGATTTTCCGTTCCGTCCGAAACAGTTAAAGAGATTGTTGAAAATATTATAGCGCACGGATATGTAACGGGCAGAGCTGTTCTCGGAATAACATTTGCTCCCTCAAGCTACAGTCAGGTACATTCTGCGATGGTTCAGACTCATGACCTTCCCGCAGGTTCTCTTATAATTTATTCAATTTCCGAGAACAGCGATCTTGCCTCCAAGGATGTTAAAGAGGGAGATTTGGTAATCGGGTTTAACGGAAAAGACCTTGATGATTATAATGAGCTTCTTGACTTTGTTGAAAAGGGGAGCGTGGGCGACAAGCTTACCCTGAAAATTTGCCGAATAGACCAAAACTATAAATTAAATACATTTGACATTGAAACTAAATTGGTTGAAGATACAGGCGACTTAATAGAAAAAAAGAACTGATTTTCAAACCGAAAGATGTAAAAAAGGCTGAAATTATTGAAAATTTCAGCCTTTTGGTGATTTTATGCAAAAAAATGTCAAAAAATATATAATGATTTTGCTAAAATTCGCGTAAAAAACTATTTACAAAAATGAAGAAATCTGATAAAATGCTAATTGGAAAGCTTTATTCGGGTTAGTCTAAGCTTTCTGGGCGTCAATTTTCGCATCGGTTGCGGAGAATATTCTTAGAATACTGTAAAAGCGACGATGACCATTTATCCTGCTACTGTATTTGCTGACTGCTTTCTAGGCATTTATGGGCTTTAACGCGGGGTGCTTGCAATTCATGTGGTATTATTTTGAATAGCTTTCCATTAATTCAGATTTTACTTTACGCTTTTATGTAATCTATGTCCGCGGCACTTTATGTTAAGTTTTTGTTGCAACGCCACTATGAAAGGTTTTTCATTCCATAGCTTTTGAAGGAAGCTTTTTAGAGAGCGTTTTTTCTAAATGTTCTTTTTAAAGAATACTGAGAAGGCGAGGTTGGGGAGAGTTTGGTACGCTCTTTCCGTTTCGGCGGCATTGAATCTCAGTTCGTTTTGGTTAAAACTTTCGTTGCAAATTTTGAGACCCTAGACGGCTTTCATCGCAAGATGACAGCCGTCTTAAACTTTTTACAGAGCTTTTTACGGGGATTGTCCCCGTTTTTTTAATATAAATTAAAGATATAAGCAATTAAACCGTATATAACTGCCGCCGCTGTGCCGTATGCAATGACGGGACCTGCTACGGTGAAAATTTTAGCTCCCGTGCCTAAAATTATTCCCTCTGCCTTAAACTCAAGGGCAGGGGATACAACTGAATTTGCGAAGCCTGTAATGGGAACTATTGTACCCGCGCCTGCGTGCTTGGCAATTTTATCAAAAATGCCTATACCTGTGAGAATTGCTGTCAATACTATAAGCACTGAAGGGGTCATTGCCTTGACGTACTCATCGTTAAAGCCGGCTTGTTTGAAAAGATAATTGAGTACCTGACCTAAAAGGCAAATTAAACCGCCGATAAGAAAGGCTTTCAGGCAGTTTAAAAATACAGGTGAGTTGGGCGAAGCTTTTTTTGCCATTTTGTCATATTCTTTTCCTGTTGTTGACATAAAAATCACTCCTTAAATTTGAATATTACAAAATTATTTTGTCGAAAAGTTCGTTAAATATACTGATACAATTTTATTTTCATCTTAATTGAAATAACGCGTATAATATGATAAAATGAATTTAATCAGCAATACTTTTTGGAAAGGAGCGGTATTTTTGGTAGGCTATATTGATGTAGGCGGCGGACTTCGCGCGGTTTACGGAACGGGAGTTCTTGACTTTTGCCTTGATAACGGAATAGATTTTCCTTATCTTATCGGTGTGTCGGCAGGCAGCGGAAATATTGTTTCATATTTGGCGCGCCAAAAGGGAAGAAGCTTAAAATCCGTATAAAATTTTAAGATCGGAAGAGCGTCGTGTAGGGAAAGAGTGTTAAGATTAGTGTA
>CANARN010000036.1 GCA_947364045.1 uncultured Clostridia bacterium | reverse complement strand
GTAGTTATTGTATGGGGTGCACTTATGTTTATGCCTTATCCTCACTATAAAAAGGCGAAGAAAGTGCGAAATATTGAATACACGGAGGATTTATCAAACATTTGCGTAATGAGCTGTAATGTCCGTTGTTTAAATCCCACTGATTTAGGCAATAAGAGCTGGTTTAACCGCGCAGAGCTTATATTGAACGGCATTGAAGCAGAAAAACCGAGTGTTATCGGATTTCAGGAGGCGACAAAATGGCAATACAGTTATCTTTGCGACACTTTGACGGACTACGACTCCGTAATTACATATCGTGATAAAGCCTTTAACTCAGAGGGATGTCCTGTATTTTACCGAAAAGATATTTATAATTTGATTGATAAAGGTTCCTTCTGGCTTTCCGAAACGCCTGATGAAATGAGCAAGGATTGGGGTGCGGCTTGCTACAGAATTTGTACCTATGTAATTTTGGAAGATATTGAAAGCGCAAAGCAGTTTGTAATATTCAATACTCATCTTGACCACATCAGCGATAAAGCAAGAATCAATGGAATAGGCGTTGTTCTTGATAAAATTAAGGAGTTTGGCTCTTTGCCGTCGCTCATTATGGGCGACTTTAACTGCGAAGAGGGTTCCGAAACTTACAAAGCTGTTACGGAAAACTTCCTTGACGCCAAATATCAGACAGAAAACACAATGACAAGCTGTACTTACCAAGCCTTCGGCAAACAGCTTGACAGAAACTGTATTGACTATTTTATGATTTCCAAAGAAGGCTTTACCGTTAATTCTTATAAGGTTTTAACGGACACCTACGACGGAGTTTATCCCAGCGACCATTTTCCGATTGTTACCGATTTGACCCTTGATTAAAATCCGATGAACAGAGCCGAGAATTTCGGCTCTTATTTTTTACTTGACAAACGAACAAATGTTCTGTATAATTAACTCATACAAGAGGTGATATTTACGGAACGGACAATACTTCACTGTGATTTAAATAATTTTTATGCATCAGCCGAGTGCGCAAGAAATCCAGAGCTTAAAGGGAAGCCTTTGGCTGTTGGCGGTAATGAGAAGGATCGTCACGGAATTGTTTTGGCAAAATCAAATGAGGCAAAGAAATTCGGTGTTAAAACAGGTGACAAGCTTTCCGAAGCATATGATAAATGTAAGGATTTAATAATCTTAAATCCCGACTTTGACCTTTATTTAAGGCTTTCAAAGCAGGTTAGGGGCATTTATGCAGAATATACAGATATGATAGAGCCGTTTGGAATTGACGAAGCGTGGCTTGACGTGACGGGGAGTATGCGTATTTTCGGAAACGGAGAAAAAATTGCAAACGAAATACGCGAACGTGTAAAACGCGAAACGGGACTTACAATTTCAGTCGGAGTGTCATTTTGCAAATCGTTTGCAAAGCTTGGAAGCGATATGAAAAAACCTGATGCCGTAACCGTGATTTCAAAAGAAAATTTTAAAGAAAAAATCTGGAACCTGCCTATAGGCTATTTGCTTTTTGCGGGGTACAGTACAGTTAAAACTCTGAATAAATACGGAATATATACCATAGGTGAATTTGCCTCATCTTCGCCTGAATTTGCCAAAAAAATTCTGGGCAAAAACGGACACGGGCTGTGGGTTTCCGCCAACGGAATTGACGATGCTCCCGTAGCGTTTTACGGAGAAAAACCGCCGATAAAAAGTATTGGCAGAGGCATTACCTGTATTGATAATCTGAAGGACAACGACGAGGTTTTAAGAGTAATTAAAGAATTGTCATTTGCTGTTTCGGAAAAGCTTATTTCAGAGCGTTTAGAGGCAAATTCATTGAGCTTAACCGTTAAAACGGAGGATCTTAAAATTACTTCATATTCATTAAATTTTATTTTCCCCACAGATAACGAAACGGAAATATGCGAAAATGCATTTGAACTGTTCAAAAAGAATTTTGAATGGAGAAAAAAAGTTCGCTCTGTAACGGTGCGGGCATATAATCTTACAGGATATAAAAATCCGCATCAAATAAAGCTTTCTTACAATATGGAGCGCCGTGAAAAACTAAGCTTTGAAGAAAATGCATATATAGGAATAAAGAAAAAATACGGTAATAATGCAGTTTTTTCAGCCGATAGGCTAAAGGGTACAAAAATACCGTCGAACAAGCCCGAGTACTCGGTTCTTCCGACGGCATTTCAATAGCTCAGAATTAAATATTATGACAGTTCAAGCCACTGCGTTTCAAGCGTATCAAGCTGTGACTGCTTGTTTTCAATGTCACTCAAAATTTCAGAAAGACGAATATAATCGCTTACAATTTTCTCAGAAGCAGATAAAACCTTGAGTTCATCTATTTCATTCTGCAAGGAATTTATCTCTTTTTCAAGATTTAACAGCTTTGCTCTTCGCCTTCTGTCCTCAGCCTTGTTTTTGCGGCTTGCGTCATATTCGACGGCGCTGTCACTCTTGATTTTTTTGCTGTTAATTTGAGCTTGAGGCTTTGACTTATGCTCCTTATAATAATTATAATTACCGTTGTAAATTACAACGCCTTCATCTGTCATCTCAACAATTTTGCTCGGCACACGGTTAAGCAGATATCTGTCATGTGAAACGGCTATGACTGTACCCTCGTAGCTGTTAAGAGCCTGCTCCAATGCTTCTTTTGCTTTGTAATCCAGGTGGTTTGTCGGTTCGTCAAGAACCAGTACATTAGAACGCTCAAAGGTAATAATGCAAAAAACAATTTTAGCTCTGTTCGCTCCCGACATTTCCTTTACACGTTTAAATACATCTTCGTCTTCAATAAGAAAACGTGCAAGCATACTGCGAATTTCATATTCGGTTTTCGACGGAAATTTTCTGTGAACCGAGTCTATTACCGTGGCGTTTAAATCAAGAGAGGAAAGCTCTTGGTCAAAATATGAAATTTTAACATTTCCGCCCCATTTGACTGAGCCGCCGTATGCAATTTTCTTTAATATTGCTTTAAGAAATGATGATTTACCTATTCCGTTTCTGCCGACAAATGCGACCTTTTCGCCCTTCAAAATTTCAATATTCAGATTTTGAAAAAGTATTTTTGTATTTTCGCCCTTTCCGACAGTAAGGGACATATCCTTGCATTCAAGAACCGTTTTATGAGATTCAATGTCAAAGGGGAAAGATATAATAAGGTCTTTCGGCTTCGGATTGGGCTTTGCAAGAAGCTCCGCCTTTTCGAGCGCTTTGACACGGGACCCGACGCTGTTAATACTGCTTGATTTTGCAATGTTTCGTCTAACATAATCCCGAAGCTCCGAAAGCTCTCGCTGCTGTTTTTCATATTCTCTTGAAAGCACCTTAATCCGCTCTTCTTTTTGCTTTAAAAACGAAGAATATCCGCCTTTATAACGGATTAATTCACCGTTTTCAAGCTCGCATACGTCAGAGAAAACTGCGTCAAGAAAATATCTGTCATGGGAAACAACAATTACAGCGCCTTTATAAGATGAGAGGTATTGTTCAAGCCAACCGAGCATTTCAAAATCAAGGTGGTTGGTCGGCTCGTCAAGAATCAAAAGTTCGGGATTCTGAACAAGGATTTTGCACATTGCAAACCGCATTTTCTCTCCGCCTGACAGAACGGATATTTTTGTGTTTCTGTCAAATGCGCCGAAGCCCATACCGTTAAGCACAGTATTAATTCTGACCTCAGCATTGTGACCGTCAAATGCGTTATAAATATTGGTAAGGCGGTCATATTCGGCGGAAAGATTCTCATATTCTTCTTTTTCGGCACTTTCCATTTTTAAAGTGATTTCTTCAATTTGCTTTCTGGTGTCAAAAACAATTTTTAAGGAGTCTTCGATTTCTTCCTTTAGCGTATTTGAAGAATTTAACGCTTCATTTTGTTTAAGATAGCCTATTCTGAGACCCTGTTTCGAAGAAATTGTGCCTTCGTCATATTCTATTTGTCCTGATATAATATTTAAAAGAGTTGATTTGCCGATACCGTTAATGCCGAGCAAGCCTATTCTGTCCCTGTCGTTAACCGACAGAGAAATATTTTTAAGTACCTGCTTGTCAAGAAAGGTTTTGCAAACTGAATCTAAAGAAATTAACATAATTTATCCTTAAAAAACGGGACATAAAGCCCCGTTTAGTTTTTAAAATGTTTTCATAATGCTACGTGCTACGCTTATTCCGTTTGAGGAAGCCTGCATAAGACCTCTTGTTACGGATGCACCGTCGCCTATGGCATAAAGCCCGTTAACGCTTGTTTCAAAGTCTTCATTTACTACAACTTTGTTTGAATAGAACTTAACCTCCACGCCGTAAAGAAGCGTTTCGTCGCTCGCAATACCGGGTGTTACCTTGTCAAGCGCTTCAAGCATTTCGTGAATATCAACCATTATTCTGTGCGGGAATACAAGTGATAAATCACCGGGAACCGCGTCTTTAAGGGTCGGAATAAGATTGTTTCTGCAAAGACGTTCGGCTGTTGTTCTTCTTCCTCGCTTAAAGTCACCATAGGTTTGAACAAGAATTTTGCCGTCGCAAAGCATATTGCTCAGTTGCGCAATGTGCTTGCCGTATTCAATGGGGGATTTAAAAGGCTTAGTGAAATTCTTTGAAACAAGAAGCGCAAAGTTGGTATTATTTGTCTTGTATTCCGCTGATTTGTAAGCGTGACCGTTTACAACGGCAAGACCGTTATCGTAATATTCGGTAGCAACCTCGCCTGATGGGTTGGTGCAGAAGGTACGGACTTTGTCGTCAAAGGTAGGGGAGTAGTAAACAAGCTTTGCTTCGTAAAGGTTTTCATTTAAGAATTTCATCACTTCATCTCTGACTTCAACCCTTACTCCTACGTCAACGGTGCCGACCTGAGTTTCAATTCCGTGATTTTGGCAAATGTGACTGAGCCATTCAGCGCCCTCACGTCCGACTGCCGCAACAATACGTTCGGAATAATAAGTTTCTCCGTTCGCTTTTATACCCTTAACGCAGTTATCTTCGATAATAATATCTTCTACCATTGTGTCAAAGATGATATTACAGCCTTTTTCTTCAAGGTAGTGCTGAAGTCTGCCGTATATTTTGTAGCCCTCTTCAGTACCCAAATGGCGAATGGGACATTCAATGAGCTTAAGGTTAGCATTAATTGCTTTGCGCCTGATTTCTTCAATTTCCTTTTGCTTGTTAACGCCGTAAACATTGACATCTGCTCCGAAATCGAGGTAAACCTTGTCGGCTTCCTTTAAAAGCTCCATTGTCTTTTCATAACCGAGAATTTCAGGAAGATTACCGCCTACATCGGGAGAAAGAGAGAGCTTTCCGTCAGAGAATGCACCCGCGCCCGCAAAGCCTGTTGTTATTGAGCAGGGATTGCAGCCTACGCATTTTTTCGTTTTACGCTTCGGACAGGCTCTGCGTTCAATAGACCTGCCTTTTTCAATCATAAGAATTTTTGCGTCAGGCTTTTTGTTCAAAAGTTCATATGCGCAGAAAATTCCTGAAGGACCTGCGCCGATAATAATTACATCAAATTGATTATTCATAAATATTAACTCCGTTTTATCGTTCTTCTCTGAAATATGACAATCCAAGTGCGGCAGGTGGTTGATTTTCCTTTTTATTCATCATACTTGTAATAATTAATACTAAGATTGTAATTATATAAGGTAACATTTTTAAGACCTCGCGTCCTGAGGATGAAATATTTCCAAAGACAAAAGCCGCAATATATAATGCACCGAAAAGATATGAACCGATTATTGAAATATTTGGTTTCCATAATGTGAAAATTACAAGTGCGATTGAAAGCCAACCGAATGCCTCAATGGTTGACGCATTTTCCCAGCTGCCCTTAACATAGTCCATGATGTAGAAAACACCGCCAAATCCTGCGATACCGCTGCCGAGTAAAATTGCTATATATTTATACCGTGTAATATTAACGCCCATAGCATCGGCAGTTGCAGTATTTTCACCGATTGCACGAAGATTTAAGCCGATTTTTGTTCGATTGAAAATAAAAGCAGTAATCAAAGCAATAACAACGGCAAAGTAAACATAAAAGCCGTGACCAAATAATACTTTAACAACATCGTTTGAATTTTCAGCAAAGGGTAAGCATTTAGAAATGATTTTACCTGCTACAGAGAAACCGCTTTTATCAACATAAGAGTGCATTAAAAACTGAGTCAAACCATTGCCAAAAATTGTAATTGCAAGGCCTGTAACATTTTGATTACAACGGAATGTAATAGTCATTACCGCATAGATTAAGCCTGTGAGAGAAGCAAAAAGAAAAGCACCAAAAAGAGAGGATAATATGAGCATTATCCAAGAAGGGCTATCGGTTGCTTCAAGACTGCCCATATATAAGCTTACAAAAAGACATCCGCCAACAGTACCCGTACACATAATGCCCGGAATACCGAGATTTAAGTGGCCTGCTTTTTCGGTGATTGTTTCACCGACACAGCCGAAAAGAAGAATTGTACCGATTGCAATGGCACTCATTAAGAATGTAACTGTCATTTCTTAATTTCCTCCTTTTCATGTTTTCTAAATACAAGTTTATAGTTAATAAAGAACGGACAAACGATTATTGCAAAATAAACAATACCTACAACGATATTTGAAATTGAATCGTTTGTGAACATAAATGTTTTTCTTACTTCTACCATCCCGTTTGAAATAAAGGTAATGAAAAAGCTTGTTAGAATCATAATCAAAGGATTAAATGCCGCAAGCCATGTAACCATAATACCCGTAAATCCCATATTATTAGCAGATGTTGTACTGATTGTGTGGTTGATTGAACCGGCAAGTACAAATCCTACGATACCTGCAATAGCACCTGATAAAAGCATTGTTCTGACAATAACCTTGTCAACCTTAATTCCAACATATTTTGCAGTATTGACACTTTCGCCGACAACGGAGATTTCATAACCGTGCTTTGAAAAGCGTAAGTAAATATACATTAAAACAGTAATTACTACAAACAAAATTATCGGCAGTAAATATTTATTTCCGATATCGGGTATATTGCCGTGAGCAATGGGGACTAAAACACCTGAACCCGATTTTACCCAAATTGTTATGCACAGTGAAACAAGACCTTGAGCTATGTAGTTCATCATAAGAGTAAATAGGGATTCGTTTGTATTAAACTTTGCCTTGAATATGGCGGGGATAGTCGCCCAAATTGCACCTGCTGCAACACTTGTCACAAACATGAGAAGTATAATTATTGAATCAGGCACTTTACCGCCAAGATAAAACATACATGCAATCGCCGCAAGGCAACCGACAAGTACCTGTCCGTTACCGCCTAAGTTCCAAAATTTCATTTTGAAAGCAGGAAGTAAAGCCATTGATGTACCGAGAAGGAGGGCTGTGTTTTGAAGTAAAAGCCAAAATTTACGCTCGCTTCCTAGTGCGCCGGCATAAACTGATTGGAAGAAATCTCCTAAACCTTTTTCTGAAAATAGCACAGAGATTAAACCGCTTAAAAGTAATCCGCCAACAATAGCGATAGCATAAATTAAAATTTTGTATTGAATTTTGATAGTGTCACGTTTAACAATTCGAACAAAAGGTTCTTTTAAGGTGTTTTTATTCTTTTTCATTCTGTTACCTCACTTTTGTTTGATTGTACCATCATAAGACCGATTTCATCTTTTGTAGTGGTTCTGGCATCTACAATTCCCGAAACCTTGCCGCCGCTTAAAACTAATATTCTGTCACTAAGCGCCATCAATATATCTAAGTCTTCACCAACATAGATTACAGATACACCTTTTTGCTTTTGTTCATTGAGAAGTTTATATATAGTGTATGATGAGTTAATATCAAGACCACGAACAGGGTAGGCTGTCATTAAAATTGCAGGAGCAGCAGCAATTTCACGGCCGACAAGCACCTTTTGAACATTACCGCCGGAAAGCTTTCTTACAGCAGTATGTGTATCGGGGGTTTTTACCTGTAATTCATTGATAATTTTGTCTGCAAGGTCTTGTGGACGTTTTCTGTCAAGAAAAAGCGATTTACCCTTGCGGTAGCTTCGAAGCATCATATTGTCAATAATATCCATATTACCAACAAGTCCCATACCGAGCCTGTCCTCAGGAACAAATGAAAGCCGAATACCGAGTTCACGAATTTCCTTCGGCGTTTTATATTTTAAGTCAATAGTTTCATCTTCCTTGAAAATAACCTTTTCTTGGTTTACAAGCTCCTTGACCTCTTTTTTAGATTTCTTTGTTAAGTCAATATCGTTGCCGTTTTCATCCTTAAACGCATTTTGGGAAGCTAATTCCATAACACGCTTATATGTTTTGTGGAAGAAGGAAACAGGCTTGTCCTTTTTAGGATGGTAATAAATAATAGTGCCGTTTTGGTAGTTGCTAAGTCCCGCAATGGCTTCTAACAGCTCTTTTTGACCGCTGCCGGCAATACCTGCAATACCGAGAATTTCACCGCCGAAGGCATCAAATGAAACGTTATCAACAACATTGTAGCCGTCGGGACTCTTTACGGTTAATCCCGAAACAGAAAGTCTTAATTTACTGTTTACAGGCTCCGTTCTGTCAATGTTAAGGTCAATTTTTTCACCGACCATCATTTCAGTAAGCTCTTTTTCAGTCGTTTCTGAAGTGTTAACAGTCGCAATGTGCTCGCCTTTACGCAAAACAGTTACTCTGTCGGAAATTTCCATAACCTCGTTTAGCTTATGAGTGATTATAATGATAGACTTGCCGTCCTCTTTCATAGCTCTGAGAACGCCGAATAAGCTTCTGATTTCCTGCGGGGTTAAAACTGCTGTGGGTTCATCTAAAATGAGGATGTCTGCACCTCTGTATAAAACCTTTAAGATTTCAACAGTTTGCTTTTCCGAAACAGACATTTCATAGATTTTTTTATCAAGATTTATATTGAATCCGTATCTTTTTGCCATTTCTTTAATACGGTTATTTACTTCTTTAAGATTAAATTTTTCACCTTCAACACCGAGCGCAACGTTTTGTGCCGCACTAAAAATATCAATTAACTTAAAGTGCTGATGAATCATACCGATTTTGTGGTCAAAGGCATCATGAGGGGAGCGAATAACAACTTCTTCGCCGTTTATAAGAATTTTGCCGGAATCGGGATAGTAAATTCCCGCAACCATATTCATAAGGGTTGTTTTACCGCAACCGTTTTCACCGAGAATAGAAAGTATTTCACCTTTATATACATCTAAACTAACATTATTGTTTGCAATAACTTTAGTACCAAATTTTTTGGTAATATTTTTTAATTGTAGAACAACAGCTTTATCCATAAGAAGCTCCTATATAAAAGGATTTTATTTTTACCAATCACTCAAAGAAAGGCGAAGCGTAATAACTTCGCCTTTCCCGATTAAACTAATAAAATAAGAATAATTCTAAAAATTATTTAGTAATAGCTGTGATGCCGTCAATGATAACATTGAAGTAGGGAGCTGAACGCTTTGCACTTTCATTTACGAAAGTAATGTCGCCGGCTTTCTCAACAACTTCTGTTTCAGGAACGAAATCACCTGCGTCATCAACGTCAGCAACAAATGATGTTAATGCTTTGCCTTCAACTGTGAATGTTGAGCAATCAAATACTTTAATTGAACCGTCCTTAAGACCTGCGATAGTAGCATCAAGCTTTTCCTGTGTACCCTTTGCTGCTGCAGTACCGAGAGCAGTAATTTCTACAGAGCCTGTTGCAATTGTGCCTGTCCAGTCAGCGTCAATTGTTTTGCCGTTCTGTACGCAATCAATAGCATACTCGAAGTAAGGTGCCCAGTTAATCTTTGAAGCAATGATAAATGTGTTAGGACATTTTTCAGCAGTTGAGCCGTTGTAAGAAACGTTAGGAATGTTTCTCTCTTCGCAAGCTGTGGGAGCACCCCAAGAGTCAGCATGCTGAGAAATCAATTTACAACCGTTGTCGATAAGTGCAAGAGCTGTTGTCTTTTCAGCTGCCTCATCATACCAAGAGTTTGTATAGCGAACTTCCATAGTAGCATTTTCAACTACCGATTTAACACCAAGGTAGAATGATGTGTAACCTGAAATAACTTCAGCATATGGCCATGCACCAACATAACCGATTTTAGCGTTTGCATCAGAAACTTTGCCTTCAGCATCGCCGTAAAGTTCAACAAGCTTCATACCGGCTGCAACGCCTGCAAGGTATCTGCCTTCATAAATGCTTGCAAATGCATTGTGGTAGTTAGCAACGCCTGCTGTATGAGCCTGTGTACCGGTAGCGTGGCAGAACTGTACATCGGGGAATTCTTTTGCAGCCTTAAGCATATGAGCTTCATGACCGAAGGAATCAGCAAAAACAATGTCATAGGTTTCTGCCAAGTCAGCTGCCTGGTCATAGCATGCTGTGCCTTCGGGAATGTCAGTAACGATTGTATAATCGTCTACTGTAAGACCTTTATTTGCACATGCTGCTTTGAAAGCATCGATGAAGTTCTTGTCATAAGTAGAAGAGTCACCGTGCAAGCAAATAAGAGCTGCTTTTACTGATTTTTTATCAGGTTCTTTTACATCGTCTTTTTTGCCGCAAGCAGCAAAAATAGTAACAATCATAAGAACTGATAACACTACTGCGAGAATTTTTTTGAGATTTTTCATAAGTGTTTTTCTCCTTTGTTTTTATTTTAACAGCCGAAGCTGTCAGTTCCTTGTGCCGAAAGTAAGCGTACTGTTTTCGCAGTCCATATTTTCAATAATCGCCATTGACTCAACTCTGATTCCTTTGGCTCTCAGTTTATCGCCGCCGCCTTGAAAAGCCTTTTCAATTGCAATTCCGCAGCCTGCCAGATGTGCGCCTGACTGATTAACAATATCAATAAGTCCGTTCAGTGCATTTCCCTTTGCAAGAAAATCGTCAACAATCAAAACATTGTCGTCAGGGGATAGAAAATCCTTGGAAACGATTATGTCATATGTACATTTGTGTGTGAACGATTCAACCTTACTTGTGTAAACATCGCCTTTAATGTTAATTGTTTTGCTTTTCTTTGCAAATAAAAGAGGGCAATTAAAAAACTGCGCCACCATACAACCCACACCGATGCCCGAAGCTTCAATAGTAAGTATTTTTGTAATGTCGCAGTCGCTGTATTTATTTTTCAGTTCTTCGCCTATTGCGGAAAGCAGGTTAATATCAAGCTGATGGTTTAAAAAACTGTCAACCTTTAAGACATTTCCCTCAAAGATTTTACCGTCTTTTAAAATTCTTTCCTCTAACAGTTTCATACATTCATCCTCATTCGTCAATATATTACTGATTATAATTCAAAATGTAAAAAAAAACAATATTTTTTAAATACTTTTTCGTGGAATTTTTTAAGGTTTATTTGGTAAATATATATAAAAGAAGCATATTTTAAAATAAACTTCGGAGGTAAAAAAATGAAAAAAATTATTTCACTGTTTTTAGCGGCAGCAATGCTCGCTCTTCTCTTTACAGGATGCGGAAAAAGCAAAACGCCTAATAAGACGGAAACTACCGCAAATACAATACGTTTTTTAAATTTTAAGCCGGAGGTAGCTCCCGTTTATGAAAGAATTGCAGAAGCCTATAAAAAAGAGACGGGAAAAACGCTTATTGTTGAAACTGCGGCAAGCGGAAATTATGAACAGACTTTGGCGGCAAAGATGGGAACAAAAGAAGCTCCCGTGCTTTTCCAGATAAACGGACCCAAAGGGTACCTTAACTGGAAGGATTACTGCGCCGATTTGAAAAATACGGAGCTTTATAAGCATTTGAAGAACAAGAACCTTGCTGTAACATCAAACGGTAATGTTTACGGCATACCTTATGTTCTTGAAGGCTACGGAATAATTTATAATAAGGAAATTACGGACAAGTATTTTTCGCTTGAAAATAAAGCAGTTGATTTTAATTCAATGGATGATGTAAAAAGCTTTGAAGCTTTAAAACTTCTTGCCGAGGATATGCAAAAGCACGCTAAAGAGCTTGGAATTAAGGGTGTATTTGCCGCTACTTCGCTGAAAACGGGCGAGGATTGGCGTTGGCAGACTCACCTTGCAAATATTCCCGTATATTATGAATTTAATAAAAATAATGTTGATTTAACAAGCGATGCCGTAAATAAAATAAACTTTGAGTATTCTGATAATTTTAAAAATATATTTGATTTGTATATCAACAATTCAACCGTTGACAAAAAAATTCTCGGCTCAAAAATAGTTGACGAATCTATGGCTGAATTTGCCCTCGGTGAATGCGCTATGGTGCAGAACGGCAACTGGGCGTGGTCGCAGATAAAAAATATTTCTGGAAATAAAGTAAAAGCTGAAAATATTAAATATTTACCGATTTATATTGGCATTGACGGCGAAGAAAATCAGGGACTTTGCTTAGGTACGGAAAATTTCCTTGCTGTAAATGCGAAAGCTTCTGAAGCCGAGCAAAAAAATGCCGAAGATTTTATGTATTGGCTGTTTTCGAGCGATACGGGCAAAAAGTTTGTTGTCAATGACCTTGGTTTAATAACACCGTTTGACACGTTCGGTGAAAACGAAATTCCCGATGACCCTCTTGCAAAAGAGGTAATACTCTGGACAAATAAAGAGAATGTAACTAATATTCCTTGGTACTTTACGGTTTTCCCGAGTCAAAATTTCAAAAACGATTTCGGCGCGGCGCTTCTTCAGTATTCGCAGGGAAGTAAGAGCTGGGATGATGTAAAGAAGCTATTTGTTGAACAGTGGGCAGAAGAAAGTAAGTAAAAAAACAGGAGCCTGAGAACGATGGCATAAAAAATATTAAAGAAAGGAACGATACCGTTTACGCAAAGCCGTTTTTTCACAGCTTTTTGTGCGAATACTGTATCGCATGGCGATTTTTATGGAAAAATCAATTAAAAAATATTTTCCCGTTTTTTTGCTGCCGGCATTAACGGCTTTTGCAATCGTTTTTCTGATTCCGTTTCTTTTGGGAATATTTCTGTCATTTACGGAATTTACAACGGTTGACAATGCCGTATGGATAGGAATTAAAAACTATATAACCGCATTCACGCGTGATAAAAATTTTCTGAACGCATTGTGGTTTACGACAAAATTTACTTTAGTTTCCGTAATAACTATAAATGTAATTTCATTTGCATTAGCGCTTTTGCTTACAAGGGGAATTAAAGGAACAAAAATATTCAGAACTGTGTTTTTTATGCCGAATCTAATAGGCGGAATAGTCCTCGGATATATCTGGAATTTGCTGATAAATGCAGTTCTCGGTATATTCGGTCTGGACATAACCTATGACGCTGCCTACGGCTTTTGGGGACTTGTTTTTCTTATGAATTGGCAGCTGATAGGTTATATGATGGTTATTTACATTGCCGGAATACAAAATGTTCCGTCAGAGCTTATTGAGGCTGCGCAAATAGACGGAGCGTCTAAGCCCTCGGTTCTCCGTAATGTGATTATTCCTATGGTTATGCCTTCGGTTACTATTTGTCTTTTCCTGACAATAACTAATTCCTTTAAGCTGTTTGACCAAAATTTAGCTTTAACAGGCGGAGCGCCTGCAAAGCAAACAGCAATGCTGGCTCTTGATATTTATAATACGTTTTACGGCAGAATAGGCTATCAGGGAGTAGGTCAGGCAAAAGCGGTGGTGTTTTTTCTGATAGTTGCAGTTATCGCATTTATCCAGCTTAGAATAACCGGGCAAAAAGAGGAGGAAGCGTAATGAATTCCCGAAAAAGATTAAATCACAGCATATCTTTTACTTTTCTTCTGTTTTTGTCTGTTATATTTTTGTTTCCGATTTACCTTGTAGTGCTTAATTCCTTTAAGTCAAAATTTAACATTGTGGGCAGTCCGTTTAAATTCCCGAATGAAGATACGTTTGTAGGTTTGGAAAACTATGCGAACGGAATAAGAATGTCAGACCTTATGCCGTCATTTTTGAGAACTCTCATTATTACTGTCGGCTCGGTTTTGGCTATTGTAATATTTACCTCAATGGCGGCATGGTTTATTGTCAGAGTTAAAAACAGGGCGACTAAAACGATTTACTATCTTTTCCTTTTCAGTATGATTGTACCTTTTCAAATGATAATGTTTGCAATGGTAAGCGTATGCTCAAAGCTGGGACTTAACAGCGTTTTGGGAATTATACCTGTTTATTTAGGCTTCGGCTCGGGAATGTCTGTATTTTTATTCAGCGGGTTCATAAGAGGACTTCCTCACGAAATTGAGGAAGCGGCAATGATTGACGGGTGCGGCCCCTTACGGACATTTTTCACAGTTGTATTTCCAATGCTGAAGCCCACGTCGATTACCGTCGCAATACTCAATGCTATGTGGATATGGAACGACTTTTTACTGCCGTATCTTCTGTTGGGTACGCAGAATAAAACGCTTTCCGTTGCAATTCAGATTGCAACTCAGGGCGCATACGGAGCAATTGACTGGGGCGGATTTATGGCAATGCTTGTTCTTGCAATTATTCCTATTGTAATTTTCTACCTGTTTTGTCAAAAATATATAATAAAAGGCGTTATTGACGGAGCGGTTAAGGGTTAAGGTGAAAAAATGGCGACAATTAGACTTGAAAATATAAAAAAAACTTATGAAGACGGCACAACGGTAATAGAAAACCTGAATCTTGACATTAAAGATAAGGAATTTATAATTCTTGTCGGTCCGTCCGGCTGCGGAAAATCTACAACACTGCGGATGATAGCAGGTCTTGAAGAGATAAGCGACGGAAATCTCTATATCGGGGACAAGCGTGTTAATGATGTGTCTCCGAAGGACAGGGATATAGCAATGGTTTTTCAAAGCTATGCTCTTTATCCGCATATGTCTGTCTATAAAAATATGGCGTTTGGCTTAAAAAACAGAAAAGTGCCTAAGGATGAAATTGACAGAAAAGTAAAAGAAGCCGCAAAAATGCTTGATATTGAGGAATACTTGCATAGAAAGCCGAGAGCGCTTTCGGGAGGACAGCGGCAGAGAGTTGCTCTTGGGCGCGCAATGGTGCGTGAGCCGTCGGTCTTTCTTCTTGACGAGCCTTTGTCAAACCTTGACGCAAAGCTCAGAACGGAAATGAGAAACAGAATTTCGATTCTTCACCGCAAATTACAGACAACATTTGTATACGTTACTCATGACCAGACGGAAGCTATGACAATGGCAGACAGAATAGTAGTTCTTAAAAAAGGCGAGGTAATGCAATTCGACACACCGAGTGTTCTTTACAATCATCCAAAAAATATGTTTGTAGCAGGCTTTATAGGTTCTCCTCAAATGAATTTTTTGGATACGCGCATTGAGGTTATAAAGAACAGTTACTTCGCCGTATCCGAGAGCTTCAAAATACGACTTTCGGAACGGATGTACGACGCTCTTTCTCTTTACAGAAATAAAGATGTGATTTTAGGAATACGTCCTGATGATTTGCATATAAACAACGGCGCTTCAAATGAAAATAATCCCGAAAAAATAAGCGCTCATATTGATATAGTTGAGATGACGGGTTCCGATTATTTTCTTTACGGTAATACGGGAAATCAAAAAATAACGGCAAAAGTTACGGCTGCCGTCAGATTTAATGATGACACAGACTGTGAATTGAGTGTGGATACAGATAAAATTCATATTTTTGATAAAGTAAGTGAAATTTTAATATGCGATTGACTTTTACTCTAAAAAATAATATATTATTCGGTAGTATTTTAATAAGTAGGCTGTGATTGTATGAGAACGAGCGGTGTGCTTATGCACATTTCATCTTTACCGAGTCCTTACGGAATAGGTACTTTGGGCAGGGAAGCTTATCGTTTTGTTGATTTTTTAAAGAGCGCAGGTCAGTATTATTGGCAGATTTTACCTCTTTGTCCGACGGGCTTCGGCGACAGTCCTTATCAGTCCTTTTCCACCTTTGCCGGCAATCCTTATTTTATTGATTTGGACACGCTGTGCGATGACGGACTTTTAAAAAAATGCGAATATGCAAAGAAAAAATGGTGCAGTTCGGACACAAAGATTGATTATAATTTGCTTTTTCAAAACCGTATTCCCGTTCTGAAAACTGCATTTTCACGCTTTAATAAAAACGAAGACTATATTTTCTTTTGCAATGAAAATGAAGACTGGCTAAAGGGCTATTCGCTTTATATGGCACTCAAATTTGCCAATGGCGGAAAGCCTTGGTACAGCTGGGACAATGAGTATAAAAAGCATAACAAAAGCGCATTAAACGCATTTGCCGAAAAATATTCTGAGGATATTGAATTCTGGCAATTTGTGCAGTACGAGTTTTTCAGCCAATGGAATAAGCTTAAAGCGTACGCCAATGAAAACGGCGTTTATATTATAGGTGATATTCCTATTTATATTGCAGGAGATTCTGCTGACGTTTGGGCAAATACAAATCTTTTTCAAATTGATGAAAACTGCAATTTTACCAATGTAGCTGGCTGTCCTCCCGACGCTTTTTCAGATGACGGTCAGCTTTGGGGAAATCCTCTTTACAACTGGAAGGAAATGAACAAAAACGATTACGAATGGTGGAAAAGACGAATTTCACACACAATGAAAATGGTTGACACAGTTCGTATTGACCATTTCAGAGGCTTTGAGTCTTATTACAGTATTCCGGCTGAGTCTAAAACGGCGAAAATCGGGAAATGGGAAATGGGACCGGGAATAGAATTTTTTAAATCCGTTCGTAAATCTTTGGGGAAAATCAGCATAATTGCTGAGGATTTAGGCTTTTTAACACCTGCTGTTAAGAAAATGCTGAGAGAGAGCGGCTACCCCGGAATGAAGGTATTGCAGTTTGCTTTTGACAGCGACGGCGACAGTGATTATCTTCTGCACAATATAACACCGAAAAGCGTTTGCTATACAGGTACTCACGATAACGATACAATTAACGGTTATATTAAAAATGCGAACCGAAAAACGCGTAAAAGAGCAAAGGACTACCTGGGACTTACAAAGCGTGAGGGCTATAACTGGGGAATGATGCGCGCCTGCTGGAGTTCAAATTCAAATATCGCAATAGTTACGATGCAGGATTTGTTAGGGCTTGGGAGCGAAGCGAGAATGAATACGCCTTCAACGAGGGAAGGAAATTGGCAGTGGAGAGCGGAAAAGGATTATCTTACGGACGCGCTTGCGGAAAAAGTCAGATATTATACTAATCTTTATAAACGCTTGCAGGGGTGATAGAAAATGTCAAAAATAATTGAAGATGCCAAAATAATTGCAAAAGCAAAATATCAGAAAGAGCTAAACGAATTAAAATATTTTGAACTTCATAATGTACTTTCGTCAGCCTTTCTGTCGCTTATTGCAGATGATTGGAAGAAAAGCAAGGAAAATCATTTGTCGGGCAGATGCGCTTATTATTTTTCCGCTGAATTTCTTGTGGGCAGAGCGATTTTTAACAATCTTGCTTCAAAAGGAATATTGACTGACGTTAAAAACGAATTAAATGCTTTAAATGTCAATTTTTCCGATTTGGAGGAAACCGAGGATGCCGCTCTCGGCAACGGCGGACTCGGAAGGCTTGCGGCTTGCTTTCTTGACAGTGCGGCAACGCTTAATAAACAGCTTATGGGTTACGGTATTCGCTATAAATACGGTCTGTTTAAGCAGGAAATTTCGGACGGATTTCAGATTGAACAGGTTGATGACTGGACACGCTGCGGCGACCCGTGGTCAGTAAGATATGAAGATGAAGCTGTGCGTGTTGATTTTAAAGGTATGAGTGTACGCGCGGTTCCTTATGATATGCCCGTAGTTGGTTTCAGAACCGATAATGTCGGGACACTTCGTCTTTGGCAGAGCGAAGCTCTTGAACCCTTTGACTTTGAAATGTTCAATGAACAAAAATACGACAAATCCGTTGCTGTGAAAAACAGAGCGGAGGATATTTCAAGAGTATTGTATCCGAATGACGATACAAATGAGGGTAAGCGTTTAAGAATTAAACAGCAGTATTTCTTTTCAAGCGCATCTTTGCAGGATATAATCAGAAACTACAAAAAATATCACGGAACAGATTTTACAAAATTTGCGGATTTTGTTACAATTCAGCTTAATGACACGCACCCTGTAATTTCGATTCCTGAGCTTATAAGGCTTTTGACTGAAAATGAAGGGCTTGAGTTTGACATTGCTTTTGAAATCGCTCAAAACGTATTTAACTATACCAACCATACCGTTATGCAGGAAGCGCTTGAAAAGTGGGACTTGAAAATTATTCGGGATACTGTTCCTCAGGTAGTTGATATAATTAAAAGAATTGATAAAAAGCTGAAAAAACAGCTTTCAAAAGCAGGCGTTGAGAAATCCGATGCTGAGAAAATGTATATAATTCAGGACAAACGGGTTCATATGGCTTACCTTGCAGTATTTTGCTCAAAATATGTTAACGGTGTTGCAGAAATTCACACCGAAATTCTGAAGGACAGCGTTCTTAAAGCTTGGTATGAGGTCTGTCCTGAAAAATTTCAAAATAAAACAAACGGTATAACTCAAAGACGTTGGCTGTACCTTTGCAATCCTGAGCTTTCAGCCCTCATTACAGAGCTTTTGGGGACTGATGACTGGATTACAAATCTTGATATGCTGAAAAACCTTGAAAAATATGTAAATGATGATTCCGTAATTTCAAGATTTGCCGAAATTAAACAGCAGAAGAAAAATCAGCTGGCAGAATATATAAATGCTAAAGACGGAATTTCCGTAAATTCCGACACGGTATTTGATATTCAAATTAAACGTTTGCACGAGTACAAGCGCCAGCTTTTAAATATTCTTGCAATTCTTGAGTTGTATTTTGAAATCAAAGAGGGGACTCTGACAGATTTTACACCGACAACTTTTATATTCGGAGCCAAGTCAGCGCCTGGTTATGCCCGTGCTAAAGGTATAATCAAGCTGATTAACGAGGTTGCCAAGCTCATAGAAAAAGACGATAAAGTATCTAAATACATTAAAGTTGTCTTTATTAAAGATTATAATGTGTCTTACGCCGAAAAATTAGTTGCGGCGGCAGATGTCAGCGAGCAGATTTCAACAGCCGGAACGGAAGCGAGCGGTACGGGTAATATGAAGCTTATGCTTAACGGTGCGGTAACCTTAGGTACTTTTGACGGCGCAAATATTGAAATTGTACGTGAAGCAGGCGAGGAAAACAACTATATTTTCGGCGCAACGGTTGAGCAGATTGAAGATGCTAAGGACCGTTATAATTCAAGAGATTATTATGAAAATGACAGCCGTATTCACCGAGTTCTTGAGGTGTTGGTTGACGGTACGCTTGATGACGGCAAAACAGGAATTTTCAAGGAGCTTTACACATCCTTGCTTGACGGCGCATCATGGCACGATCCTGACCATTATTTCCTTTTGCTTGATTTTGATGATTATATTAAAACAAAAATCAGAGTAAATAACGATTGCAAGGATAAAACGGCATTTTACAGGAAATGCTGGCTTAATATGTGCAATGCAGGCAAATTCTCGTCTGACAGAACAATTAAAGAGTACTGTGACGAAATTTGGCATATATAGAATAAAAGGGGACGGGCTTAAATTCAAGTCCGTCCTTTAGGTAATTTTAATTCGGAAGTGATTTTAATGGAAGAAATACTCAGCAAGTTTAACTTTATAAATCTTGACAAAACCGATTCAACAAACAACTACATAAAAAAGAATTGGGAAAGTCTTTCGGATTTAACAGTTGTTTCTGCCGAAATGCAGACAGCGGGAAGAGGCAGAACAGGCAAAAGCTTTTGCTCGCCTAAAGGTACGGGGGCATACTTTTCACTTCTGTTAAAAAATAATATTTCCGTGGAAATATCAAAGCATTTAACCGTTATGGCGGCAGTCGCCGTGCTTGAAGAGCTGCAAACAGTAACAAACAGCGATGTAAAAATTAAATGGGTAAACGATATTTACATTGACGGTAAAAAGACCTGCGGAATACTGACGGAAGGCTCTGTAAATCCGCAAAAAAGCACGCTTGATTATGCAGTAATCGGCATCGGAATAAATCTTGTTAAACCCCAAAACTGTTTTCCTGAGGATATAGCGGATATAGTCACGTCTGTTTTTGAGAGCAAATGCAGTGAAATGCAAAAGCAAAAATTGATTAACGGAATTGTTTGCAGAATTTATAAAATGCTTATAGGACAGGATGCTGATTATATCGACAGGTACAGAAAAAATTCTTATCTCGACGGCAGGAAAATCAACATAATCCGTGAAAATTCGTCAGAGCCTGCAACCGCTCTTTATAT
>CANARN010000035.1 GCA_947364045.1 uncultured Clostridia bacterium | reverse complement strand
CTACACTAATCTTAACACTCTTTCCCTACACGACGCTCTTCCGATCTGGACTTGCAGGAACGGAAAAATGCGGAAGCATTACAAAGACAGCAAGGCAAAATCTTTTACGCACTTTAAAGGATTTGACGCTTACTGTCAAGGATTTTTGCCCAATAGACGAAGCGATAGTAACTTCAGGCGGTGTTAGTGTTAAAGATATTGACCCGAAAACAATGATGTCAAAGAAAATCCAGGACCTTTATTTTATAGGCGAGGTAATTGATGTTGACGGTTACACAGGCGGATTTAATTTGACGATAGCTTTCGCAACAGGTTGTCTTGCAGGTTGCAGTATATAAGGAGAAAAATGAAAGAAATAATGACAAATGAAAATTTTGAGATTGCACATCAAATTGCAATTTTTACTTTCAAAAAGATATAGACAGCAGGGAAGTTTTATGTTGAAAAATTCTGCAGTAAATCAAACAATTAAATCTCTTTGTGAAAAAACCTTCAATGATTTTATTTCAGTTAAAAAAATAAATCAGGGCTATTACGGATTTGTTTTTTTAATTGAGAAAAGCAAAGAACCTAAAAGGGTGATTGCCAAGGTTTACAAGACGGAAAGCATTATGCCAAAAGAACATGCGCAGCTTGACCTTTTGCGGAAATACGCTTTAACAAAGGTTCCTGAAATATATTCGGAAAGTTTAAAAGCAGAAAACGGCGTTTGTGATATTATGCTTATGGAATACATAAACGGAGTTAACGGTTCTCAAATCAAAAACATTTCCGCCCGCGAAAAGAGCATACTTGCCGAAGAAATTACAAATAATCTTATTGCAATTCATTCCGTTAAAAATCCCGACGGCTTCGGTGAAATTGACGGTGAGGTTTTTTCCGCTTCGTGGAATGAATATTATAAAATGACTGTGCAGAACAGAGTAAATATTTTACATAAAAAAGCCGGTTTTTTCTTTCCGAAGAAAATTGTCAGAGCGGCAGATATGCTTTTGGAAAATTTTGATAAGGTCTTTACGGACGAAATTAACGATGCCTGCCTTATTCACGGCGACTATAATATGTGGAATTTAATGGTTAATCCGGACACGAACAGGATCTCCGGTATGATTGACCCTATGGGGTGCAGTTTTTCGGACAGGGAGCTTGACTTGTTCCAGCTTGAAAACGCTAACGGTAAGGATTTCGGCTTATTGGAATGTTATATAAAGAAATCGGGCGTAAGCGGCAATATTGTATCCAAGAACGGCTACTACGGATTTTTTGACGATATAAAGCATTGGATATTATCGGGAAATCTTGACAAACTACATACAATGAAATATTTGTCTTATGTTACATTTTAAAAAGGAAAGGAAATAATAATTATGATTAATGTTGCAATTGACGGTCCTGCGGGCGCAGGAAAAAGCACGGTGGCAAAGGGTGCGGCCGCAAAGCTCGGATATATTTATGTCGATACAGGCGCGCTTTACAGAGCGGTAGGAGTTTATGCTTTAAGACATGGCGTTGACACTAAAGACGGGGACGGCGTTTCCGCGCTTTTACCTGAAATCAGTGTTGAATTGAAATTTATTGACGGCGTTCAGCACGTGTTTCTTAACGGCGAAGACGTATCAGCGGAAATCAGAACTCCCGACGCTTCAATGGCGGCTTCAAATGTATCTGCAATTCCGTCTGTTCGTTCATTTCTGTTTGATTTGCAAAGAGAAATAGCCGGCAAGAATAACTGTATTATGGACGGCAGAGATATAGGCACTGTTGTTTTGCCCAACGCTCAGGTTAAAATTTTTCTTACGGCAGACCCTGAAGAGCGGGCAATGAGAAGGTATAAAGAGCTAATTGTAAAAGACCCCGATGTAAAATATGATGATGTTTTGGCAGATTTAAAGGTGCGTGATTATCAGGATTCCCACCGTGAAATAGCGCCCTTAAAGCCTGCGGAAGATTCCGTTGTATACAACACCACCGGCAATTCCTTGGAAGAGTCGATCGAAAAAGTAATTAACATTATAAAGGAGAAAACAAATGGCTAAAAAGGTTGAGTTTGACTACTCGTCTTTCCAAAATTATAAAGCGATGAATGTAATTCGTCCGCTGTGTATGTTTCTTTGCAAGGCGAAGTATCATGTCGAGTTCAGAGGTGCTGAAAATCTCGACAGAAAAGGCGGCTTTATAATTGCGCCGAATCATATTTCCGCTCTTGACCCTATGTTTATTGCAATGGCGTCAAAAAGGCTTTTCCATTACATCGCCAAAGAAGAGCTTTTTGAAAATCCGATTTTGGCAAAGGCGCTGATTTCGCTTAACGGCTTTCCGATAAAACGCGGTATCGGCGATATGAAAGCGGTAAATTACGGAATTGAGCTTGTACGCAGGGGAGAGGTTTTATGTATTTTCCCCGAAGGAACGCGTTCGCCCGACGGTACGCCTAAAACGGCAAAATCAGGCGTCGGGTACATAGCAAGAGCGACAGGCGCAGATGTTGTTCCCGTTGCAATTTATAAGGAGAAAAACGATAAGGGCGGCACTAAGGTAATAATTAATATCGGCGAAGCAATTCCGAATTCTTCTCTCGGCTTTACCGAAAACGGCAAGTCAAGAGAAAACAAAGCGGCGGCTAAAATGATAATGGATAAAATTACTGCTCTTTGGGAGGACTGCCGTTGAAAATCACATTAGCAAAAACCGCCGGATTTTGTTTCGGAGTCGACAGAGCCGTCAAGGCTCTTGAAAAACTCGCAGACAGCGGTGAAAAGGTTTGCACTTTAGGACCGATTATTCATAATCCGCAGGTGGTGGATTATTTTAAAGAAAAAGGTGTAAACATTATTGACAGTATCTGCGACTGTGAGAAAGGCGCGACAGTTGTGCTTCGAACACACGGAGTTGAGGCGAAAATTCCCGATTACTGCGAAAAAAACGGAATAAAATATATTGACGCGGCATGTCCGTTTGTGAAAAAAATACATAAAATTGTTCTTGAAAATACAAGTGAAAACATACCGCTTTTAATTGCAGGCGACAAAAATCATCCCGAGGTAATAGGAATAAGCAGCAGGGCAAAAGGTGATTATTTCACTTTTAATTCGGCAAAAGAACTTGAAAATTTGCTCTCGGATTACGTTTTTCTCACAAAAAATTCTGTAATTATTGTCGCTCAGACTACTTTTAGCATAAAAGAGTGGAAAAAATGTGTAGAAATTGCAAATTTACTCTGTACAAATGCTTTGATTTTTGATACAATATGTAATGCGACCGAAGAAAGACAGACAGAGGCGCTGGTTTTGTCAAAGAGAAATGACGCTATGATAATAATCGGCGGCAGGACAAGCTCAAACACGGCAAAGCTGAAGGCGGTGTGCGAACAGAACTGTTTGACTTATTTGATAGAAACTGCTGATGAGCTTTTGGACATAGACATCAGCGGAATCGAATCAATAGGCGTGACTGCGGGTGCTTCAACACCTGACAGTACAATTAAGGAGGTAATAAACACAATGTCCGAATTTAATGAAAAAGGTAATCCGATGAACGACGAGTTTCTTCAGATGCTCGATGAATCGTTTGATAAAATGACCACCGGTAAATACGTTACCGGTACAGTTGTAGGATTCACTAACACAGAAATCCAGGTTGAGATTCCGGGAAAGAAGCATGCAGGCTATGTTCCGTTTGGCGAGTACAGCGATGATCCTACAGCAAATCCGAAGAATGAGCTTAATGTCGGAGATGAAATTAAACTTATCATTATGTCAACAAATGACGCCGAAGGCACAATGAAGCTTTCAAAACGTCTTGCTGACAGAAATGCTATTTGGGAAGAGCTTGAGGCTGACGATACCGTACGTGAAGGTAAGGTTACGGGTATCGTAGGTGAAAATAAGGGCGTATATGTTCAGAGCGGCGCTGTAAGAGTGTTTGTTCCTGCTTCTCTTGCAAAGGCTCGCAGAAACGACAGCCTTGAAGACTTGGTAGGCACAACTGTTGAATTCAAAATAATTGAGGTCGAAAAGAGCAGAAGAAGAGTAGTAGGCTCGATCCGTGATGTTGTTGCCGCAAAACGCCGTGAGGCTGAAGATGCTTTCTGGGCAAACGCAGCAGAGGGCAATACATACACAGGTACAGTAAGAAGCCTTACATCATACGGCGCATTTGTTGACCTCGGCGGAGTTGACGGAATGATTCACATTTCCGAGCTTTCCTGGACAAGAATTAAGCATCCGTCTGAAATTCTTAAGGTCGGCGACACTGTTGAGGTTTATGTTAAGGCTCTTGACACCGAAAATAAAAAGATTTCTCTCGGATATAAAAAGATTGAGGACAATCCGTGGGAAATCCTTAAGCGCGACTATCCTGTTGATTCCGAAATCGAATGTAAGATTGTAAGCCTTACATCCTTCGGTGCATTTGCGCAGATAATTCCGGGTGTTGACGGACTTATTCACATTTCACAGATTGCTTATAAGCATATCGGTACTCCTGCTGAGGTGCTTAAAGTCGGTGAAACTGTTAAAGCTAAGATTATGGAAATTGATTTCGACAAAAAGCGCGTAAGTCTTTCAATCAAAGCTTTGCTTCCTGAGCCTCAAATTGAAGAGGTTGCTGTTATTTCCGAGGAAGAAGCTCCTGCCGAAGTACAGGACGCTCCTGTTGAGGAAACCGCTACCGAAGAATAACAGGCATTATTGCTAAAAAGAAAATTCGGGTCAGATGATGCCAGGCATACTCTGACCCGCTTTTTTATAAGCGTTTATTGAAAAAGGAAAGGGATATTTTATGAAAAAAGGCTTATTGGTATTCAGCAGTATTGCCGCAGGAGTCGGCACTGCGGCTGCAGGCGGCTTGGCGTATTTAAAGAAAAAAGGTATTTGCCCGAGATGTGAAGTAAAAAAAGCAGTTTCAAAGCTTCACAGAAATTATATAAACGAAACGCCGTATAATAACGGCACATGTCTGACTCCGCCTATGGGCTGGTCAAGCTGGAACTGCTTCAGAAACAAGATAAACGAAAATGTAATTATTGATATTGCAAAGGCTGTTAAGGAATCAGGGCTTGCAGACGCAGGATATGTCTATATCAATTTGGATGATTGCTGGCAGTCCTCTATGAGAGATGAAAACGGCAAATTGCAGGGTGACCTCGGTACATTTCCCCACGGAATAAAATGGCTTACTCAAGAAATAAATAAATTGGGGCTTAAAATGGGCATATACTCTTCAAACGGAACGCTCACTTGTGAGGATTTACCTGCTTCTCTTAATAAAGAAAAAATTGATGCGGATACATTTGCCGAATGGGGAATAGAGTACTTTAAATATGATTATTGCCACAATGTTCCTCTGCCAACTGCCGCGCCGTATATTGACAGTATAGGGATAAGCGGTAACGGATTGGAAAAGGAAATTGTATTTAAAGCTTCCGAAGCTGTTTTGTCCGGTGAAGCTAAAGCCGTTTTTGAGGATAACGGGAATTCTTATGTAAAGGGGCTTTGCAGCGGAATAGGAACAGTAACCTTTAATAATATTGAAGTCCGACAAAGCGGAAAATACGTGTTCACTCTTATAATGAAAAAGTATGACAGCGACGCTAAATACTGTATTGCAACTGTTAACGGAACAGAAAGATATGAAATTCTTATTCCCGAATGTAAGGCTTTCTCCCGAGAGGGCAGACATCAGATAATGATAGAGCTGAAAGAAGGCAAAAACGTTATTTCTCTTACAAATCCGGTCGGCTCAGAGCAGGACAGCGCGTCACTTCTTTACGAGCGAATGGGTAAGGAGTTAAAGCGCGCAACTAAGGAATATGCAGAAAAGAATAGCTGCGACGAAAAGAAAATAGTGTATTCAATTTGCGAATGGGGTAAAAACAGACCGTGGAAATGGGGCGGAAGCGCAGGCAATATTTGGCGTACAACTCCTGATATTTTTGCAAGCTGGGCTTCAATTCTCGGGATATACGAGGTTAATGTCAGGCTTAGAAAATATGCGCGTTCAGGAGCGTTTAACGACCCGGATATGCTTGAGGTCGGCAACGGAAATTTATCATATGAAGAGAACAAATCTCATTTTACTCTTTGGGCAATGATGGCTTCTCCGCTTATTTTGGGAAATGATATAAGAAAATTTATTATGCCTGACGGTACGGTTGACAAAAACAGTAAAATTCTCAAAATTCTGACCAATAAAGATGTTATTGCTGTTGATCAGGACGCTCTGGGTATTCAGTGCGAGAGAGTCAAGACCAATGCGCTGACTGATATTCTTGTAAAGCCCCTTGCAAATAACGAGGTTGCTCTTTGCTTCTTTAATAAAGGACTGGGCAAAGCAAAAATGTCATACACCGTTGAAGAAATGCGCAATCTTGTTGATGTTACGCTTCCAAAGGCTTCGAGGTATATCTGTAAAGAGCTTTGGAGCGGGGAATTAACGGAAACGGAAAATGTTATTTCTGCTGAAGTGCAAAGTCACGGCGTTGCTGTATGGAGAATTTCAGCTCAGACAGAATAAAATCCGCAATATCCAAAATGCAAAATGATATAAACGAAACGGCATACCAGCAGGCAGAAAATCCGACGGAAATCTGACCGAACAGGTTAAATTTCATTCCGCTGTAATCCCAGACATTCATATTAAACAGCCTGTTGACAATTAAACCTACGGTGAGTTCAAGCGCCGTCACGGAAAACATTCCGTAAAATGCTTTAATGAATTTTGACTGATTTTCCGTGTACCTGTTAATAATATAGAAAGACAAAAATGCCGCTCCGCCTGTGAGCATCATTGACCAATGAGTAAAACCTCGTGTTGTTATTTCAATAATAGGGTATACACCGGCGCCGAAAAGGAAAACTAAAAAATTAATACCTGAATTCTTCATATTTATCACCGAGGTTATTTTACCCGTTTTTTTGATTTTAATTATTTAAGGAGTGAGAAAAACGTTTTCAGATTACGAAATTAAAAAGGCGCGCGCAAAAGAGCTGAGAGATGAGCTTAATCACCATATTTACCGATATTATGTTGAAAATGAAAATGATATTTCGGATTTTGAGTATGATATGCTGATGCGTGAGCTTGTAAATATTGAAGCCGATTTTCCTGAATTGATTACTCCCGATTCGCCTACGCACAGAGTCGGCGGTCAGGCTGACAGTCAGTTCAGCAAGGTTACGCACGCTGTTAAAATGGAAAGTCTGCAGGATGCGTTTGTACGCTCCGAGGTAGAGGATTTTAACAGAAGAGTAACTGAGGCTGTTCGGGACGCGGAATTTGTTGTCGAACCTAAAATTGACGGACTTTCCGTTTCTCTTGAATATGTAAACGGCGTATTTACAAGAGGCTCGACGAGAGGTGACGGGCTTGTCGGCGAGGATATTACCGCCAATTTGCGTACTGTTAAATCAATTCCTCTGCGGCTTAAAACAGACCTTCCGTTTATTGAGGTCAGAGGCGAGGTTTATATGCCCCGCGATGTTTTTTACAAAATAGCCGAAGAGCAGGAATTGAACGGAGAAAAGGTTTTTAAAAACCCGCGAAATGCCGCCGCGGGAAGTCTTCGGCAGAAAGACCCGAAGATTACCGCAAAGCGAAATCTTGATATTTTTGTGTTTAATATTCAGCAAATTGAGGGAAAAGAGCTTCACAGTCATTATGAGTCCCTGCAGTATATTAAAGAGCTTGGCTTTAAAACCGTTCCTTTTTTTAACAAATTTGACAGTATTGATGCTGTTTTTAAGGAAATCGACCGTATAGGAAGCATTAGATATACATTACCGTTTGATATTGACGGAGCCGTAATTAAGGTTGACGATTTTTCTCAGCGTGAACAGCTTGGCTCAACCGCTAAAGTGCCGAGGTGGGCGCTTGCGTGGAAATATCCGCCTGAGGAAAAGGAAACCACTCTTCTTGACGTTGAAATCAACGTAGGAAGAACCGGTGTTTTAACTCCCACAGGTATTTTCTCACCCGTTATTCTTGCAGGCACAACGGTCAGCCGTGCAACGCTTAATAATGAAGATTTCATAAAAGAAAAGGATATAAGAATAGGCGACAGGGTAATTATCCGCAAAGCAGGCGACATTATCCCCGAGGTGGTTTCTGTTGTTTCTCACGCTGACGGCTCAGCGCCTTTTGAATTTCCTAAAATCTGCCCGTCCTGCGGCGCTCCCGTTTTCAGGGAAGAGGGGGAGTCAGCAATTCGGTGTGACAATCCGGACTGTCCCGCTCAGCTTCTGAGAATACTTATTCATTTCTGTTCGAGAGATGCAATGAATATTGACGGAATGGGCGAATCGGTGGTTGTTTCTCTTGTAAATGCAGGACTTATCGAAACAATCCCTGATATTTTCCGCTTGGACTATGATGCGATTGCTAAGCTTGAGGGATTCGGTAAAAAAAGTGCAGATAATTTAAAAAAATCCATTGAAAAAGCAAAGGATAACGATTTGTCAAAGCTGATTTTTGCATTTGGCATTCACCACATCGGCGCTAAAAATGCAAAACTGCTTTCCGACAGATTTAAAACTCTTGACGCACTTATGGCTGCTTCAAAAGAAGAAATAACCGCAATTGACGGTATTGGAGAGGTAATGGCGGAGTCGGTTGTTGATTATTTCTCTTTGGAAACAACTCAGTTTATGGTTTTACAGCTTAAAATGCTCGGAGTTAACACCGAAAGTAAAACAGAAATTTCAGACAACAGATTTGAAGGACTTACATTCGTTGTTACAGGCACGCTCTTGAAATATAACCGAAAAGAAATTGAAGCTCTGATTGAAGCTTACGGCGGAAAAGCCTCCGCATCTGTTTCCAAAAAAACAAATTATGTTTTGGCAGGCGAAGCGGCAGGCTCAAAGCTTCGCAAGGCAAACGAGCTTGGTGTTACGGTTATTTCGGAAGACGATTTTGAAAAAATGATAGCAGAATAAACTAAAAGGGCGATTTTCCTGTTAAAGAAAGTCACCCCTTTTTTTATAATTCATTATTGTAAAAAGCGTCTTTGAACCAAACGTCTTTAACTTCAAATATTTTGCCGTTCAGATACTCCAAAATTCCTGCGTCGGTTTGAAAATCAAAAACCAGCTTGTAAGAATAAAGACATTGCTTTTTGTAGCCGTATTTTTTATTTTGCGCGTTTGTTCCGTATTTTCCGTCGCCTAAAAGCGAATTTCCTATTGATGCAAAATGCGCGCGGATTTGATGAGTGCGCCCTGTTAAAAGCTCAACTTCCATTAGGCTCAGACCGTTTTTGCTGTCAAGCACAGAATATTTCGTCTTAATTTCTTTTGAATCAGCAACTCTGTTTTTAGATATTTTTACTATGTTTTTGTCCTCGTTTTTCAGAAGATAACCCTCTAAAAGACCTTTTTGCTTTTTGGGAGTACCGTGGACAATACACAGGTAAAACTTGTGAAGCTCTCTGTCCTTCATTTTTTGATTTAAAATTCTGAGGGACTCGGAATTTTTCGCCGCAATAACAATTCCGCCCGTGTTCCTGTCTATTCTGTTAACAAGCGCGGGAGTAAATGAATTTTCCGCGTCCGGATTATATTCGCCTTTTTCATAAAGATAACGCTTAATTCGGTTTATAAGATTGTCAATATATTCATTATCGTCAGGATGACACAGAACGCCTGCTTTCTTGTCACACAGAATAATATTTTCGTCTTCATAAACAATGTTAATGTTTTTAGACGCTTTAAGAAAATCGTATTTTTGCGGCTGCGCTTCAAAAAATTCATCGTTAATATAAAGGTCAACAGTATCGCCCTCTAAAAGCCTTGTCGAAATTTCAGCCCTTTTTCCGTTAACCTTTATTCGCTTAATTCTAATATATTTGTATAGAAGTGTTTTTGGGAGCAGAGGCACGGATTTCGTAATAAATTTGTCAAGCCGTTGTCCGCTGTCGTTTCTGTTTACTGTAAAGCTTTTCATTGTAGTTCCTTTCGGTATGGTGATTTTATAATAACATATTCTTTATTTAATTTCAATTTTTTTATAAAGCAAATATTAAGATTTTTAATAATAATTCTTGACAAACAGACGAGTTTGTGATATTATATTATCACCTTAGCACTTTAGCAAATTAAAGTGAAATATTTTTTTAGGAGACGTTACATAATGAAAATGAAAAAAATTCTTGCCGTTATGCTGGCAATGCTTATGTTAGTAACCTGCTTTGCTGCCTGCGGTAAAAAGCAGGATGCAGATGCCGACTCACCGAGTAAGACTGAAACAAAGAAAAAATTTGTAATGGGTGTTGACCCTGAATATCCTCCGTTCAGTTATTTGGGAGATGACGGAAAATATACAGGCTTTGACGTTGAAATTTGTAGAGCTGCCTGCGAATATCTCGGTTGGGACTTTGAAGTGTTTGCAGTTAACTGGGATAATAAACTTATTCAGCTTGATTCTAAAGAGTGCGATTGTGTATGGTCAGGTATGACAATACTTCCTTCAATGAAAGAAGCGGGCTATATCATTTCTAAGCCATATTTTGACAATAAACAGGTTCTTCTTGTAAAGGAAAACAGCGGCTTTAATGCTTCAAAAGATCTTGCAGGTAAAGATGTTGCGGTTCAGTCAGGAACATCGGGAGAACACCTCTTGCAGGAAGATCTCAAGAGCCTTGCAGATTCATTTAAAAATGTTGTTGCCTGCGACAGTTTCCTTAAGTGCTTTACGGAGCTTGAGGGTAACGCAGTTGACGCTGTATTTGTTGACGAACCTGTTGCAGTTTCTTATGTTGCTAAAAACAGCGGTTATAAAATAATTGATGAAAACTTGGGCGCTGAGCAGTACGGCATTGCTTTCCGTTCAGGTGACCAAGAGCTTTGCAATGAAATTGAAAAAGCTGTTGCACATCTTGTTGAAAGCGGTAAGTATGCAGAAATTGCAGAAAAATATCCCGACATCAATAAAGACAACCTTACTTTTCTTAAGTGATTCTATTTAATAAAATAATATATTTATTGCGATTTCCTGAAAACCAGAATTGTGTTTTCAGGAATTTCGCTGTATAAAAACAGGAGTAGCCTTATGGATTTTTGGATAATGATAGAAAAAATGTTGGAAGGTTTTGAAAAAACCTGCGCAATATTTTTTCTGACACTGCTCTTCTCTTTGCCCCTTGGAATGATAATCACGCTCCTCTCAAAGAGTAAATTAAAAATTGTATCAGGAATAACACGCTTTGTAATATCTGTGCTTCGGGGAACACCTTTAATGCTTCAGCTTATAGCTGTTACATACGGTCCTTATTATTTGTTCCATATAAGTGTTTCACGGGAAAAACTCATTCCTGTTGTAATAGCATTTTCGATTAACTATGCTGCATATTTTGCGGAGATTTACCGAAGCGGAATTGAGTCAATGCCCGTCGGTCAGTATGAGGCGGCGGCGGTTCTTGGCTATTCAAAGCCGAAAACCTTTATGAAGATAATTTTGCCTCAGGTAATAAGACGGATTTTACCGAGCGCTACAAATGAAATTGTCACGCTCGTAAAAGATACATCTTTAGCTTTCACCGTTTCATATCAGGAAATGTTTACGATAGGTAAGCAAATTGCAAATTCGCAGACAAGCTTTGTTCCGTTTGTAGTTGCGGGCATTTTCTACTATGTGTTTAATGCTCTTGTGAGCTTTATTATGCGCAGGGTTGAAAAATCTATGAGCTATTACAAAATGTAAGGGGGCAGAGCAATGAACATTTTAAATATGTCAAATATTCAGAAAAGCTTTGGCGACAATAATGTTTTGAAGGATATTTCAATAAAGGTTGATAAAGGCGAGGTTGTATCTGTTATCGGTCCCTCAGGCTCAGGCAAATCAACTCTTTTACGTTGCGCGACACTGCTTGAAACAATTGACGGCGGCAGCTTTTCCTATATGGGCGAAGAGGTTTGCTCAGTTAAAAACGGCAAGGTTGTTTATGATAAAAATTTAAATAAATTCCGCCATTATTTCGGATTGGTATTCCAAAATTTTAACCTTTTTCCTCATTGGTCAGTGCTGAAAAATGTTATTGACGCTCCGATTTCTGTTCAACACAGAGATAAAAATGAGGTAAAAGCAGAAGCTGTTGAGCTTCTTAAAAAAATGGGTCTTGAAGACAAGGTTAAGGCTTATCCCGGGGAGCTTTCAGGCGGTCAACAGCAAAGACTTTCAATAGTTCGCGCTCTTGCAATGAAGCCTGAAATACTTTTCTTTGACGAGCCGACCTCTGCGCTTGACCCTGAGCTTACAGGTGAGGTTCTAAAAGTTATTAAACAGCTTGCGGAAGAAAATATGACAATGGTAATTGTTACTCACGAAATGGAGTTTGCCCGTGCAGTTTCCGACCGTGTAATCTTTATGGACGGCGGCATTATTGTTGAAGAGGGCGCTCCGAATGAGGTCTTCGCAAACACTAAAAATGAACGAACAAAGCAGTTCCTGCAAAACTACAGTAAAAATGAATATTGATTACTATTTTATCAATCCAACTGAAAACATAACATTATTGGTTGAAACCCCTGTCCCACGGGAGCTTCAGCCTTTTGTTGCTTGTGAGCTTTTGCGTAAAGAGAAACGGGGAGAGCAGGTTGGCTTTATTGAAAAAAATGATGAATACGATATATCCGTCAGAATGGCAGGCGGCGAATTCTGCGGAAATGCGGCTTTGTCTGCGGCGGCTGTTTATTTAAAAAATAACTCTTATAAAAGTGATATAAGTGTCTGTCTATCGGGAATTTCTTTGTTTGTTACGGCGGCGTACGGCAATGATTTTGATAAATTTCAATTCAGTGCAAAAATAAAAAATAACGCGCAAATAAGTGAAACGTCTTTTGAATATAACGGTAAAAAATATAAGCTTCCTATAATATCCTTGGGCGGTATTTCTCATATTGTTGCAGAAGCTTCCTGTATAGATTTTGAACCTGAAAATGTAATAAAGAAAATCTGCGCAGATATAAATGCAAGCGCGCTCGGCATAATGATGTTTGACAGGGCGGGGCAAGCTCTTACCCCGCTTGTATTTGTGCCTGAGGGAGATACTCTTTATTGGGAAAAATCCTGTGCCAGCGGTACAATAGCCCTCGGCGCATACCTGTTTTATAAAAGCGGTAAAAGGGTATCGTTAATTGTAAACGAGCCGGGAGGTAAGCTGGGAATAACGGCAGATAAAGACAGCCTTGTGCTTTCGGGTAACGCCGTTGTTGAATGTAAAAAGCAGGCAGATATTTCAATTTTGTAATTTTGCTTGTAAAGATTATTTCTTTATGTTAGAATTATTACGTTGAATTTAAATATTTCCGTTTTGGTGGTTTATATGAAAAAATTTCTTTCTGTTATAATAGCTTTGTTATTGACTGTTTTGGCAGCATTACCGTCTTTTGCGGCTAAAAGCGTAAAATTTACAGCGTCTGACTGTGAAACATTTGCAGGCGACGAATTTACGGTTGACATTTTTATAAGCGATTATTCGCAGCTTAAATCAGCAACGCTTATTGTTGAATATGATAAGAATGCGGCGCAGTTTCTTGATTTAAATGTCGGCGCAATTGTAACATCGGGCAATAAAGCTGTTTCTTTTAAGGATGTAAATAATTCCAATAAGTCATATGTTCAGATTGATTATAAGGATTCTTCGGCGTCGCTGTCTTCAGCCGGTAAATTTTTGTCGCTTACCTTTGTTTCCAAAGACAATGCCGCCGGAAAAACGGATATTAAGCTTTCGGTAAGCGGAAATAAGATTGCAACAAAAGCAGGTTCTCTCATACCTGAATTTAAAAACGGTAAAATCAATATAATAAACAATAATCCTGTTACCGAATCAACTGCCGAACCCACATCACAGGAAAGCTCAGCTTCGGAAGCATCTGTTCCCGAAAAATCCGAAAGCTCACATAGCACGCCGAAAAATACTTCTTCTGTTAGTTCATTGCAAAATACAGCAGAAAATACAACTGTTGATAATAACAATAAGAAAAAGACTAATATGCGTGTAGCTATCGGTGCAGTTGTGACGGCAGTTATTTTAATTGCGGCTATGCTTTTTGAAACGGGAAGCAGGAACGGAAAACGAAAAAAGAAAAGCGGAAAAAGTAAAAAAAGAAGAACAGGGAGATAAGCGGTTTTTATGAAAAACATTATTATTAAAGAATGTCCGTATTGCGGCTCTTCCAATCTGACAAAAGGTTATCAAATGGGCGACGGAATGGTTTACAGAGATAAAGCCGCCGCTTTCGGAACGGTTGTCGAGCATACAATTTGCAGAGAATGCGCAAGCGTTGTTTACAGCAAGGTTGAAAAGCCCGAAATTCTTAAATAGCTTAAGACGCTCCCTGACAAAAGTCGGGGAGATTTTTTAATTTTTTGTAATATGTTTTTCTTTTTGTTCATATCATTTATCGGTGATGATAATGGACAAGAAAAATTTTACAGAAGAGCAAATCAAAATTATTAAGAGGTTGATTGAAAAGGGAATACTGACCGAAAATCAAATTAAAAGATTAAAAAAACAGGGAGTAATTTAATTGAAAAAAATACTTTCTGTCTGTCTTACGCTGATTTTTCTGTTTTCTTCCTGTACTCTGCAAAAGCCGAAGAATATTTCCGAAAGCGAACCGACAACACAAGCCAAATTTGACAGCAGAAGAATTGTTGCGGCTTGGATTTATTACAATGAAATTGAAAATTTGGTAAAAAAGTCTGATAACGAAACTGTCTTTACAGCAAATATTGAAAATGCTGTTGAGAGGCTGACAAAATTTGCTGTAAACACGGTTATTCTTCATGTAAGAGCCTTCGATGACGCTTTTTACAGATCCGAAATTTTCCCCGTAAGCAAATATTGTGCCGATGCTGACGGCGGTTTGAAATTTGATGTGCTGAAATGCTTTTCAGAGGTTTGTAAAAGGAAAAATATCAGGCTCTGGTGCTGGATAAATCCTTACAGAATAAACAAGTCGGATGATGTTTCGGTAATAAGAAAAGGATATTTTCAATATGACGCTTTAAATTCCGAAAATAAACAACTGCTTATTCATTCTTCAAACGGTGTTTATTACAATCCTGCCGATGCACAGGTGAAAAAGCATATTATTGACGGTATTCGTGAAATTCTCGAAAATTATGACGTTGACGGAATACATTTTGACGACTATTTTTATCCGCGGACTGATAAAGATTTTGACAGCGGGTATTATGAAAAATATAAGTCAGGCGGCGGAAATTTATCACTTTCGGATTTTCGCCGCGAAAATGTAAATTCTCTTGTTTATTCCGTATATACTCTTGCAAAAAAATACGGTAAAGTATTTTCAATCAGCCCTATAAGCAATATAAATCAAAATATCAGCAGTTATTATGCCGATGTTAAGCTTTGGGCGACCTCCGACTGCTATGTTGATTACATAATTCCGCAAATTTATTTCGGATTTGAAAACCCGGTTCAGCCCTTTGACGAAACATTACAAAAATGGATTGATTTAACAAGCGACAGCGAAAAGCTTCTTATCGGACTTGCAGTATATAAATCAGGAGCATCGGATACATATGCCAAAAAAGGAAAAGATGAATGGAAAAGCCGTGACGTGATTTCAAAGGAAATTGATTTAATCTGCGAAAAATATAAAAATGTTGGCTTTGTCTATTATTCTGCATCATTTCTCTATAAAGACGGCGACGAGGGGATAGAGCAGGAAAAAAATAATATATTAATTGCCGTTAATCGTCATTTTCCATCATCTGTAACTTGACGAAAAAGCGATTTTTTGATAATATATAATCGAATATTATCAAAAGGACGTGATTACAATGGCATTGAAAACTTGGCGCAAAATTATTGCTGTTGTGCTTTGCGTTTCGTTCATTATCAGTATGTCTTGCCTGTTTTCCGTATCTGCCGCAGAGAAAAAAGGAACAATTTCTGCCGATAAGGTAAATATCCGCACAGGCGCAGGTACAAATTACTCTTATTTGACAGACAGCTACAATAAAAACATACAGCTTTCTACGGGACACAAGGTAACTGTTCTTGATACGGTTAAATCAACAACCGACAAAACATATGTCACGTGGTATAAAATAAAATTTACATATAGCGATAAAAGAGAATACACGGGTTATGCCTATTCGCAGTATGTAACTGTTGAATTACCTGAGCAGGACTTTACAATGCCTGAAGGAGTTCCCGAAGAATATAAATCTTACATAGAAAATATTTTAAAATATTATCCTGATTGGAAATTTGTGTTTTATGACACAAAGCTTGACTGGAACTCGCTTTTCACAGCGGACCAGCAGGGCTATGTAGGCAGAAGCCTTATTGCAAAAAGCTATCCTCTTTCGTACCGTTCGACTGCATCGGGATGCTATAACTGGCGAACAGGCGAGTACATTATGCAGGACGCAGGCGGCTGGTATCAGGCAAATACTCAGACTATAGCTTATTATATGGACCCGAGAAATTTCCTTAATATAAACGATGTATTTATGTTTGAAAGTCTGTCTTATGACAAGACTACTCAGACTTTGGACGGCGTCAAAAAAATTCTTGAAGGCTCGTTTATGGACGGCGTTAAGATAAAAGACCCAGACGGAAAGTCTTTAACTTATGCTGAGGCGTATATTAAAGCGGCTGAACAGTCAAAGGTAAGTCCTTATCACCTTGCCTCCCGCACTATTCAGGAGGTGGGTAAGAGCGGCAGTAACTCTGTTAAAGGTCAGGGCGCTGTTGCCGATGATAAAGGAACGGTAATGTATAAAGGATATTACAATTTCTATAATATCGGCGCTTCTCAGGGCAAATATCCTATTGCAAACGGGCTTAGATATGCCAGCGGTACAACTTCTTCAGACGCTAATAAAAAGAAATATATGCTTCCGTGGGATTCGCAGTACAAGGCAATTGTCGGCGGTGCAATTTGGATAGGCAACGGTTACATAAACAGCAAATATAAACAAAATACAATGTATTTCCAGAAATTTAACACATCGGGCGGAAATGCAGGGCATCAGTATATGGGTAACATTGCAGCTCCCCTGAGTGAAGCAAAATCAATAAGAAAAACTTATAATGAGCTTGGTATTCTTGATAAAAGCTTTACTTTCATTATTCCTTATTACAGAAATATGCCGAAAACCGCCTGTAAGCTTCCGTCAAGCAATAACCTTGACCCAAATAACTGGTTAAAGGCTCTTTATTTTACCGAAAAGTCAACAGGTAAGGACTATATTTCGGGCTTTGACGGCGCAGACTTGAATTGGAATATCGGTACTGTTAAATCAAAGAGTTTTACTGTAAAAGCTACTCCCGTAAGTTCTAAAGCCAAAGTGAGCGGAACGGGCAATATAACGCTTAAAGAGGGCAAAAATACTGTAAATATAGTTGTTACCGCAGAAAACGGCAGCAAGCGGACTTATTCAATTACAGTTAATGTGGCTGTACCGGAAACTCCAGACCCGCCTGATCCGCCAAAGCCGCCTGTAAGTATCACCGTCGGAGATGTTGACGGTAACGGAAAAATAGAAATAAATGATGCATTGCTGATTTTTAAGCATAAATCAGGCGAAAAGACCTTGTCTGCCGATGCGCAAAAAGCGGCAGATACAAACAAAAACGGCAGTGTTGATATAGCAGACGCTTTGCTCATCTTCAAATACAAGAGCGGCGAAATTTCAAAATTTTAATTAAAATAAAATAACCGGCTTTGTTATTGGAACAGAGCCGGTCGTTTTATTTTATAAGCTTTAAAAAATATCAATTATTCGTTATTTTGATGTTTTATAATTTTCTCTTTGCTCGAGAAGCTGATTGTGAATATCTTCTTTGGTTTTGCCGGTAAGCTTGTAGAAGAAGAACGGAACGCCCGCAAGGAACATCATAATACCGTGAACCACCGTATAGAAGAACAAAAGCATAATTTTTGTATGCTCACTCTGAGGCAGATATCCGTCATATCCCTTAGGCGCCTGAATATATCCGATAATGCTTTCTCTTAAGAGCGCTTGAGGAGCAAGAGCAGATGCAACAGTGCCGGAAATCATTGTAAATATACCTATAATAAACGGCAGCGATGCGTCAAGTCTTTTACCTGTTTCAAGCTCAATTGATTCGAGCGCATCAGCCTGGAACATTGTGGGAAGAAGATTTGAAGCGCCGAACTGCAAGCCGATAAGGAACAAAAATACAACAAATACAATCTGCATTACGGAATTTGGATTTTTAAAGTAGGTGTAGCCTACCGCAAAGGCGGCGGCATTTGCAATGAGAGAATATATACCGCTTGCAATATAAAGTTGTTTTGAATTGAATTTTTTAAGCAGGAAGTTAATTACAAGCATACCTACCGCTGTACCGATACCTGTAGGCAGACCGAAGAGAAGGAATTTGTTCGGTCCTAAAAGAGCGTCTGCAAGGAAAATACCTACGTATGTTGCTATACCTCTGAAGCTCTTGAGAAATTCCGAAATAATAATAGGCCAAACGTATTTGTTCCTAAGAATATCGATAAAACCTTCTACGGGATTTCTCTTTTCATTGCTGTATGTAACTCTTTCGCGAACAGTTTTCATTCCGAGAAGCATTGTAACAATACCGCACACTCCGCAAAGAGAAGCAATTGCAATATAAAGAAGCATCTGACTCTTTATAATAAGTGCCAAAACAATCTCAACAACAAGAGGAGCAGAGTTGCCGACTGCCGAAACAATACCTCTGAAAGACATAACGGTATCACGTTCTTTTTGGTTCGGCGTCATAACAATAGCAACCTTATTAACGCTGTCTCCGAAATTGGTGCATACCGCCCACGCAACAGCAACCGTAGTAAGATAAATCATAAGAAGCGTTGTTATGAGCTTTGATGTACCGTAACCGTCAACGAGAACAGAGGGCGCCCAAAACGAAAGAACAAGGAATATTCCCGTGGGTATTGCAACTAAAAGAGCGAGCGGACGGAATTTACCGCTTTTGCCGATTCTTCTTCCGTCAATATACATTGTAATAAAAATATTAAGTATGAAAGGAATAACCGCTACAAGAATATTAAACAGCGATATGTGATTTTCACTGATTTTAAGAATATCAACTAAAAATTTGTTTCTGTATGAACCGACAGTTCCGGTCATCATTGTGTAAAAGAATACCGAAACAAGATAAAGAATAAATTCCTTATTCTTTATGAATTTTTGCTCCGCAGGCGGAGTAAGAACCTTTTCAGACATAAAAGAATCCCCTTATTTCCTGATGTAATTTATTTTCAAGACGGCGTCCCAATCCCTTTGCTTTTCGTCGCCGATCATTGACAGTATAAATGCATCGATATCGGAAAGAACGGGATTTTTCGCTCCCGTTTTCTTTTCGATTATGTGCGTTACAGGGTGAAGCCTTTTTAGTATTTTGGACATCGTTTCATAAATCGGCGTGTCCTTAACATAAGGCTCGTTCCCTACAAAAATATTTCGGACAAATTCAATACCCACGTCTTTGGCGAGTTTGTTTTCAATGCTTTTGTCAACCTTAAAGAACAGCAGCCTGCCGAGCTTTTTCACTGTAAGTTTGTTCAGCAGCTTTTTCGCGGGCTTCGGAAGAATTTCATCCATTTTCCACTCAATCATTCTGTTAAAACGCCACTCAAAATACTCTTTGGCGGTTTTTCCGTTCTTATCATAATCAAAGTCATTAATTGTATATGACTTTATTTCAGCAGCGCCGTTGGAGAGTATAACCTTTCGGTATGCGCACGGGCAGCCTACAAATGAACCTGTCTGCACATCGGTAATTTTATTGCCGTTTTCGGTAGTATAGTCTGTTACCGCCTGTGCGTGCATATGCCCTGTGAAAATCAAATCGAGTCCTGCGTCCGCAAGTGTCTGCGCGGTTTTTTCCCAATCAGTCAAATGCGCGTCGCCGATTAAATTCATAATCGGGGAAAACGGTAGAAGAGGGTAGTGCGTCATTGCAAATATGTACTGTCCCTCGCTGTGTGCCTTTTGTATCTGTTCAAGCGCCCAATCCATTTGGTTTTCCCATAATCCCTTGAAATCTTTACAGTCGCCGTCGCAGTTGAGCGCGAGCAGTCTTACACCGTCAGAGAGCTGTGCCACATAGCTCATACTTTCTCTATGTTCACTGACAGCGCCCTCAAAGCCGAAATCCTTATAAAAATCTCTCAGCTCATCTCTCGGCATACCTTTAACGCGAATCAGCCTGTCATCCTCAAATTCAACAGGCTCGCCGTCCTCGCAGTAGTCGTGCCGTGCTGTGATAAGATAAATCTTCTTGCCGTATTCTTGTAACTTATAAAGCCGTTCGCGAAAGCCGACGTGACTTTGATATTCGCCGCGGTAAACCAAATCGCCCGGAATTAAAATAATATTTGTATCCTTGTCCTGCGCTATCTGCTCAAACCCTGCGTCGATTATTTCAGGGGTTTCGGCAACGCATTTCTGGTCTGTGACGCTGCGGTCTTCATATGCTTTGCCTGATCGCTTGAATGAGCTGTCAAAATAGTGCGTATCCGTTACCAAATAAAAACTTAAATTTTCCATATAAACACCTGAATTCTATCCCTTTTATAGAATAGCACAATTTTTCTTCATTCTATTGCGCAATATCACATATAATTTACAAAATATCACAATTAATATTGGTGACGGTCATCCGTCTGTACTCTCTCGGAGTTACACCGACGGCTTTTTTAAAGCAATAGGAAAAATATTGCTGGTCTGAATATGATAAAGTGTTGGATATTTCTGCAATTGCTCTTGCCGAATGAGATAAATATTCCTTCGCAAGCTCAATTTTACATTCACAGTAATATTTGTAAGGAGTTATTCCGAATTTTGCCTCAAAGGTGTTTATAATGTGGTTTTTCGAATAATTAAAGTGACGGCATAATTCATTAAGATTAAAATTCCTTTCCAAATTGTTGTTTATATACCGTTTCACCTTGTCTGCAATATCTTCTCCGTCGAGTATGCGTCTGTTATATACAGCGTTGAAAATTCTGAACAGCTCAGCCGTCAGCTGTTCTGTAGCCTTATCAATATTATGCACATTAAAGGCGATGTCAAAAATTCGGCGGAAAATCTTTTCAAAATAAACATCTTTA
>CANARN010000034.1 GCA_947364045.1 uncultured Clostridia bacterium | reverse complement strand
ATTTTGATTTATTTTCACTTTTTTTCGGCGCTTTTTTATGTTTTTTTATAAAAACGCATAATTTCTTCCGAATTTTTCCAAAAGGAAAAGTAAAAGCTTTAAAAGCAGCTGTCAAAAATTTTTTTATTATGTTCAAAACTCTTTCGAAATATCCGACAAAAGTAAAGCCTACGGAAAAAATATATATAATAAATCCGAGCGCTTCGCCGAAAAGCGCAAACACACGGATTTCGCCTTCGTTAAAGGTCAGAAAGAAAAGAAAATTTAAAAATCCGAGAACTGTAAGATATAAAATATCCGCAGCCCTGTAAATCCATTTTTTGCTGCCGAACAAAATTCTCGCCGTTCGAAAAAAATCGTAAATCAGCCCCGAAAAAAAGCCAAATCCCAGCGAAAGAAGAAAAAGGCGCGTCTGCAAAGCAAGACTTACGGAATAGAGATAATCCGTCATCGCAGAATTTTCGAGAAAAAGCCTGTGGATTTAGCTTTGATGTCAGTGTAAACAAGCGATGAAATTTCGCCCTCCAGCGTCAGCTCCCCCTGCTCCAAATTGAGCTTGCTCACATGCAAATCCCAGCCCCGAACCGTAATTTCACCCTTAACCGTATAAGCTACCACGGTTTGTTCGTCAAAGGAGTCAACATCGGTAACACCTGAAACCGACAGCCTTTTTCTTTCTTCCAAAATCAAGTTATGCGGCATATTCATTATTTTGTTTTTATTGTCTTCTTGCACACTGTATCTGTCCTTTCATTCTTATTTCAAAAAAAATAAACCTCCTTGTCCTGATAAATAATATGAGTACAAGGAGGTGTTTATGCAATTTTTTATTTGTTTACTACATTTTGCGGATTTCCGCTGAGATATGCCTTAACATTGCTCTCGAGAATATTCATAAGCCGTTTTCTTGTTTCAAAGCCCGCCCAAGCAATGTGCGGTGTTATAAAGCAATTGGGCGATGTTAACAGCGGATTATCTCTTTTCGGCGGCTCTGAGGAAAGGACATCCACGCCGGCACCCTTAACTTTTCCGCTCTTCAGTGCGGCGGCAAGAGCATTTTCGTCAATAACAGGTCCGCGGGAAGTATTTATTATAATTACGCCGTCTTTACAATCCTTTAAAAATTCCCCGTTACAAAGATTTTCGGTGTTTTTGTTAAGCGGACAGTGAAAGCTTATAATATCAGACTGCTTTTTCAGCTCTTCCGTATTTACCCAACGGAAATTTTTTCTGTGTGTCTGGTCTGTTTCGTGACCGGAAACCGCCACAACATTCATATTAAATGCTTCTGCAATGTCTGCGACGCGTCTGCCGATTTGACCAAAGCCTACAATTCCCAAGGTTTTGCCCGAAAGCTCAGAAAGCGGAATTTTCCAGTAACAAAAATCTGAGCAGGCAGACCATTCTCCGCTCTTAACGCTTTCACTGTGCAGAGCCACTGCGTTTGTTATCTCTAAAATCAGGCTGAAGGTAAGCTGTGCCACCGCCTCGGTTGAATATGAGGGAATATTGCTGACGGGTATGCCCATTTCTCTGCAATATTCAGTGTCAACAACGTTATATCCCGTTGACTCAAGCGCAATAAATTTTAACTGCGGCAGTTTTTCCAGCGTCTCTCGTGTCAACGGCGTTTTATTTGTTATAACTATTTCCGCGCCCTCACACCGCGAAGCTATTTTTTCGGCGGGGGTTCGATTATAAATTTCACATTCTCCCGAAGCCTTCAGCCAGTCCCAGCTTAAATCCCCCGGATTTAACGCATACGCATCTAAAATTACGGTTTTCATTTAACTTTGCCTCTCACTTATTCGGATATTTTAGAATAAGTATATCAAAAAATCCATAATATAACAACAAAAATATTGACCTTTTGCTTTAAATATTATAAAATTATTTAGTATGGTTAATATACATTTACTATAAACTGATTTGGGTGAATTTATGGAACGTAAAAATCTTGACCGCAGAGGCGCTCTTAATTTCAGCGCCGTCTGTCTTTTTGCAGGCGCGGTGATTCTTTCTGCCGTTACAATAATTATGAGCTCAAAAATCGGCGAGGGCGGCTGGACGGAATTTATGAATAAGCTTGACGAGATGCTTGCGCTTATCCGTTCGCTTCCTAACAAATGGCTTATGCTTATTGCAATTATGCTCGTCTTTCTTCTCAAAAACATTATTCCTATTCCGTTCCCGTTTATTTTTATTATGTCGGGTATTATTTTTGACTCCTATAAGGCTGTCGCAATAAACGTTGCAGGCTTTGCGCTTGTGCTTATGACAAAGTATTATTGGGGAAGAAAATTCGGCGGAGGAACTGCGATTAAGCAGCTTCAGAAGTATGACAATGTGCGTGAAATGATGTACCGTCCCGGCAACGCTAAGCTGGGCGTGCTTGTAGCCCTCAGGCTTATTCCGTCAATTCCCGTTAATATGGTCAGCAAAATTTACGGCGGAATGAAATTCCCTGCCGTCCGCTTTCTTATAGCTTCAATCATAGGCTTTTTCCCGAAAATCTGGACTTATTCCGTTGTCGGCGGTAATGTTTCTCAGCCATTCACATGGCACTTTATGGGTCCGATTGTAGCTTTGTTTGTTTTATCAGGCACGGTTACTCTGCTTGTAAATATTATTCTTGAAAAAACGAAAGGAAATAAGAAAAATGCCGAATCTATATAAAACTATTGACCAAATTCAAAACGGAGAGTTTGCGCAGCGTCTGAAAAAAGTATATATTACCGAAGCAGACGCGCAAGCGCAGGCAGAACGGTACATATCTCTTGCAAAGGATTTTGAAGAAATTTTCGGAAACCGCGAGGATATTCGCTTTTTCTCCGCTCCCGGCAGAACTGAAGTCGGCGGAAACCACACAGACCACAACCACGGCAGAGTTTTAGCTGCAGGCATTAACCTTGACGCCGTTGCAATTACGTCAAAGAACGATGATAACACCGTAAGAATCAAATCCCGCGGGTACAGTATGGACACAGTTGAGCTTTCAGACCTTTCGGTACAAGAATGTGATATGGGACATTCAAACGCGCTTGTAAGGGGTATGTGCGACGGGTTTCTGAAGCGTGGCTACAAAATCGGCGGATTTGACGCCTGCACTGTTTCAAGTGTGCTTTCAGGCTCGGGGCTTTCCTCCTCCGCCGCCTTTGAGGTGCTTGTAGGCACATGTCTTAACTATCTTTACAATGACGGTAGGGTTGACGCCGTTACAATTGCACAGATAGCGCAATATGCGGAAAATGTTCATTTCGGCAAGCCCTGCGGGCTTATGGACCAAATGGCATCGTCTGTCGGCGGATTTATTACAATTGATTTTGCCGACCCTGAAAGTCCTGTTATTGAGAAGGTTGATTTTGACTTTGCCTCTTGCGGACATGCTCTTTGCATTGTTGATACAAAGGGAAATCATGCAGATTTGACCGATGAATATGCCGCAATTCGCTCGGAAATGGAGTCGGTTGCCGCATTTTTCGGAAAAAAGGTTTTAAGAGATACCGACGAAGCGGAATTTTACAAGAATATTCCTGCTATCCGTGAAAAATCAGGCGACAGAGCCGTTCTCAGAGCAATTCACTTCTTCGGCGATAACGCAAGAGTTGTTTCTGAGGTCGAGGCTTTAAGGCAAGGCAACTTTGAGGAATTTAAACGTCTTATCTGCGAAAGCGGCGCTTCGTCCTATATGTATAACCAAAATGTATATTCAGTTAAAAAGCCTGCGGAACAGCCCGTAGCGATTGGTCTTGCAATTTCCGAGCAAATGCTGAAAGGCAAGGGCGCTTACCGTGTTCACGGAGGCGGCTTTGCAGGAACTATGCAGGCATTTGTGCCGAACGAATTGCTTGACGCATACAAAAATGCAGTCGAAGACATTTTCGGCGAAGGCTCCTGCTATGTACTTTTAATCCGTTCCTTAGGCGGAACAGAGGTTTAAATTTATATATCATATATTATTGCAGGGCGGGGGCTTGCTCCCGCCGTTGTATCGTTGCGATGAAAGAAGGAACGGGAAAATCCGTTCCGACTTTTTTGCACTGATAAAGGGTGTTTTGCCCTGGGAGTTTTTATCACGTTATGGTAAAATATTTAAGCGGGAATGACAGCAAGTTAATTTTTAACTATTTGAATAAAGACAACTCGGCATTGCTCTCCTGCGTTACGGAATATTACCCTGACTGCTATTTGGAAAGCGGCGTTTTCGCAATGCAGTATGACACAAATGAACCTGTTTCGCTCTTTTGCCGAGGCGGTTCATTTTCGCTTGTATTCACCTCCGATAAATCGGATTTTAACGAGCTTTTATTTACTGTCGGCGGCGAAATTCATTCGCCGAATATTTTGCCGTTGACAAAAGCGGGTGAATATTTTCTTCTAAAAAAATCGGCTGAGCCTGTTCAAAATTCAACATCCGAAAATAAATGTAAATATGAGGATTTTAAGGCGGTTCTCGGTCTTAATAAAGCTGATGAAACTGTTAATTTACAGTATCTTTTAAAAAAGGGAAATATTATTCCCTCGCTTTTTTCCGAAAACGGTGAGAATATAGGCGGAGGACTTATTATCGACACGAAAAATTATGCTGTCATTTCACACGTTTTTGTAAAAGAAGAGTTCAGAAAAAAAGGCATCGGAATGCAAATAGTTAAAAATCTTCTTAACTGTTCCGAAAACGATAATGTATATCTTACAAGCGAAAAGAGTAATCTTGAATTTTACGGCAGACTTGGGTTTGCGCCCGTTTTGACCGTTTATAAATATGATACCGAAAAAGGAAAATAATTTTATGTCAGAATTTTTTGAAATCAGCAACAGAATCGAAGAGCTGTCCGAGAAGGCTCTTGACAGAGCCTCGCAGCAGATAGCAAGGATTGATAAAATCACTGAGTATAATCAGCAAAAGGTGCTTGCCGCTTTCATTAAAAACAGAGTAGACGAAACCGATTTTAACACATCCACAGGCTACGGCTATTCCGACAAGGGCAGAGAAAAGCTGGACTGCCTTGTAGCAGACATTTTTAAAACGGACAGTGCGATTATCCGCGCAGGTGCGCTCGCCAGCGGTACGCACACCTTAGCTGTCTGCCTGTTCGGAATACTCAGACCAGGTGACACAATGCTTTGCGTTTCGGGTACGCCCTATGATACGATTCACTCTGTTATCGGTATGCGCGGCAAAAATATGGGTGACGGCACACTTGCCGACTTCGGAGTTACATATCAACAGATTGACCTGACCGAAAATGACGAATTTGACTATGATGCTATTGAATCTGCGTCAAAAGATTTGAGCGTCAGAATGGTTTACATTCAGCGTTCACGCGGCTATGAGCTTCGCCACAGCATTTCCGTTGACGAAATAGGCAAGGTGTGCGAAATCGTACACAGAGTAAATAAACGCGCAGTTGTTATGGTTGATAACTGCTACGGCGTATTCACCGAAACAAAAGAGCCTACCGAGGTCGGCGCTGATTTGGTTGCCGGCTCGCTTATAAAAAATATGGGCGGAGGAATTGCACCGTCGGGCGGTTACATTGCCGGCCGTGAGGATTTGGTAAGGCTTATCGGCTACCGTTTAACAACACCAGGACTCGGCACGGAATTAGGCGCAACCTTAGGGCAGAACCGAAATATTTTTATGGGTGTATTTAACGCTCCGCACATTGTGGGAGAAGCGCTCAAAACCGCAATTTTTGCCGCGTCTCTTTTCGATTTGCTCGGCTTTAAGGTGACACCCGAATTTGACGAAACCCGTCACGATATTATTGAGGCTATTTGCCTTAACAATGAAGATAATCTGATAGCATTCTGTCAGGGGCTTCAAAAAGGAGCGCCCGTTGACTCCTACGTTGTTCCTGAACCGTGGGATATGCCGGGTTATGACAGCAAGGTTATAATGTCCGCAGGCGCATTTACGGGCGGCTCTTCAATTGAGCTTTCGGCTGACGCTCCGCTGCGTTCGCCGTTTGCGGTATGGATGCAAGGCTCGCTTAATTTCCACAGCGGAAAATTGGGCATTATGCTTGCCGCTGAAGAGATGTATAAAAGAGGTCTTATCAGATAAAAGAAAGGATTTTTAATTTATGAGCTATCTTTCACTTAAAAGCGGAACAGATGTCAGAGGAACGGCGGTAGTTACTGCCGCCCACCCTGATTTTGAGCTTACAGACAAGACAGTTTCCGATATTTCAGCTTCATTCATTATATTTTTATCAAAAAAGACCGGTAAAAATGTAAATGAGCTTACTGTATCTCTCGGTCACGATTCCAGAATTTCAGCAATGCGGATTAAAGACGCAGTCACGAAGACTCTCGTTAAAATGGGCGTTAACGTGCTTTATTGCTCCTATTGCTCAACTCCTGCAATGTTTATGACCACAGTTACAAAGAACTGCGACGGCGCAATTCAAATAACGGCAAGCCACCACCCCTATGACCGCAACGGGCTTAAATTTTTCCTTAAAAGCGGCGGAATTTCAGGCGATGAATTATCTGAAATTTTAAATATTGCCGATACAGTAGAAATTCCCGAAAACGAAGGCGGACAAATAAGCGAAATCGACTATATCTCGGAATATGCCGCTTCTCTTCGCAATATGATTAAAAAAGGCGTCAATGCCGAGGATTTTGAGCAACCGTTAAAGAACTTTAAAATTGCTGTTGACGCAGGCAACGGTGTCGGCGGATTTTATGCGACAGAGGTACTGGAGCCTTTGGGAGCGGACATTTCCGCAAGTCAGTTTTTGGAAATTGACGGAATGTTTCCGAACCATATACCCAATCCAGAAAACAAGACGGCTATGGAATTTATCCGTAAGGCGACTGTGGAAAACGGCTGTGATTTAGGCGTTATATTTGACACGGATGTTGACAGAGCCTCCTGCGTTGATGAAAAAGGCGATGAAATAAACAGAAATTCAATTGTAGCTTTAGCTTCGGTTATTGCTCTTGAGGGCAACAGCGGCGGAAGTATTGTTACGGACTCGGTTACAAGCGACGGACTGCGTGATTTTATTGAAAAGACCTTAGGCGGTAAGCAAATCCGCTTTAAGCGAGGGTACAAAAATGTTATTGACGAGGCAATTCGCCGTGAAAACGAGGGCGAAAATGTCCCCCTTGCCATTGAAACGAGCGGTCACGCCGCATTCCGTGAAAATTATTACCTTGATGACGGCGCATATCTCATAACGAAAATTATCATAAAAGCGGCGCTTCTCAGAAAAGAGGGCAAGAAAATCGGCGACTGCATCTCTTCTCTTCACAAGCCGCTTGAGGAAAAAGAGCTGAGATTTAACATTTTAACTCCCGAATTTAAAAAAGTTGGGCAAAAGCTTATTGACGATATTATTAAGACCGTAAATGCAATTGACGATGAAGTTGCCTGCCTTGCAACAGACAATTACGAGGGCGTTAGGGTTAATTTCAAAGACCCTGAGCTTAACGGCTGGTTTTTGCTCCGTCTTTCGGTTCACGACCCCGTTATGCCGTTTAATGCGGAAAGCGATACTGCGGGCGGCTGTAAAGAAATTTGCAAAGCCTTTTATGAGGCTGTTCGTGACATTGCTTCAATAGATTTTACACCTTTAAAAGAATATATAAATGAATAAACTAATATAAAACTATTGACAAAGTAAGTAAAAATATTTAGTATTATATACACATTAAAAATTTTGGAAAAGAGGTGCTAAAATGATTTTTGAAAAAATCCGCGAAATTATTTGCGAACAGTTAGAGCTTGAAGAAAGCAACGTTACTCTTGACTCCGTTCTTCTTGAGGATTTGGGCGCAGACAGCCTTGACCTTGTTGATCTTGTAATGACATTCGAAGATGAATTTGATATGGAAATTCCGGACGAGGAGCTTGAAAATATTAAAACTGTCGGTGACATTGTTCGTTTTATCGAAGAACACTAATCCGATTTTATATTATTTGTTAGAAGGAACTTGAAAATTATGGCTGAACAGAAAAAGATGGTTGAGGAAATCACCTCAATGGACGTTGACTTTGCCAAATGGTACACAGACGTTGTTAAGAAAGCGGAGCTTTGCGAGTACACCAGCGTTAAAGGATGTATGGTGCTTCGCCCCTACGGATATGCTATTTGGGAAAATATCCAGAGAATTATGGACGGAATGTTTAAAGAAACAGGACACGAAAACGTTTGTATGCCTATGTTTATCCCGGAAAGCCTGCTTCAGAAAGAGAAAGACCATGTTGAAGGCTTTGCTCCCGAGGTTGCTTGGGTAACACACGGAGGCAACGAGGAGCTGGAGGAAAGGCTTTGCGTAAGACCCACCTCTGAAACTCTTTTCTGCGAGCATTACAAATCAATTGTTCATTCTTACCGTGATTTGCCGAAACTTTACAACCAGTGGGTGTCGGTTGTTCGCTGGGAAAAGACCACAAGACCGTTCCTTCGCACACGTGAATTCTGGTGGCAGGAGGGTCACACAATCCACGCGACCGCCGAAGAGGCACAGGAAGAAACAATCAGAATGTTGAATGTTTATGCGGACTTTTGTGAAAATGTTCTTGCTATTCCCGTTGTTAAGGGTGTAAAAACCGCTAAAGAACGTTTTGCAGGCGCTGAGGATACATACACCATTGAAGCGTTAATGCATGACGGAAAGGCGTTGCAGTCAGGTACCAGTCACTATTTCGGCGACGGCTTCGCAAAGGCTTTCGGCATTCAGTTTCAGGATAAGGACAATCAACTGAAATATCCTTTCCAGACCTCTTGGGGTACAACAACACGTCTTATAGGCGCGCTTATTATGACTCACGGCGACAACAACGGGCTTGTTCTTCCGCCGAAAGTAGCGCCCGTTCAGATTGTTGTTATTCCCGTAGCTTCTCACAAAGCAGGCGTTACGGAAAAGGCAACTGAAGTTTATACAAGACTTAATAAAATTTGCCGCGCAAAAATTGATAACAGCGACAATTCTCCCGGATGGAAATATGCCGAATATGAAATGAAGGGCGTTCCGCTCCGACTTGAAATAGGTCCGCGCGACATTGAAAATAATCAGTGCGTAATTGTTCGCCGTGACAGCAGAGAAAAATATTTTGTATCCCTTGACGAGCTTGAAACAAAGATTCCTGAGCTTCTCGAAGCAGTTCACAAGGGAATGTACGAAAAAGCGCTCAACCGCCGTACAGAAATGACTTATACCGCTCACAATATGGACGAGATGAAAGACATTGCAGACAACAAGCCCGGCTTTATTAAGGCGATGTGGTGCGGGGAACGAGCGTGCGAGGATAAGCTAAAGGAAGATGTGGGCGTTACGTCACGCTGTATTCCGTTTGAGCAGGAAAGCATTTCAGACGTTTGCGTTTGCTGCGGCAAAAAGGCAGATAAAATGCTCTATTGGGGCAAGGCATATTGATTTTCAAAGTATAAAGGCTTCCTCTATAAATTAGAATTAAGCAAAAACAAAAGGCAGGGTTTCCCCTGCCTTTAGACTGTCGATAAAGCCGCAAAAACGTGCATAAGTAAAAATGCCGGCATAGTTTATTATTAAATTTTAAATTATCTATTATACATAACGGACACAGCCTTCTGCTGTGTCCGTTAACTTATGCACTTGACGTTTTTTCTCCCTCTCGGAGTACCTCAGTACGCCTTCGGGTCGAAGAAAACGTCATTTTGTATCTTTCTCGGCAGCCTCACAGCGTGTCGAAAAGCTCCTTAAAGCTTTTTATATATCCGTTTTGAGTGTTTCAATAATATTATCGTCACGGATTTTGTCGATTGAATAAAGCAGCGCTATTCCTATTATTGTGAACACTGCGATAATCGATAAGAGATACGGAATCGGGTGCGCTATGAAGCCGAAGTCCATAGTACCTGAAAGCGCTTTGTACATTGCCAAGTGTATTAAAATACCGACAGGGAATGAGAACAGCAACGCCTTTGCGCCGTAACGTCCTGCCTCAAAATAAATCATTCTCTTAAAGCTCTTGGGCGTCATTCCAACGGAACGGAGCATTGCGAATTCACGTCTTCGCTCGTTCATTGAGTTTGAAATTGTGTTTATTATGTTAAGCACGGAAATTATGGAAATAAGCGTAATAAAGCCGTAAATAAACACCTTTGCAATGGTGAACAGATTGTTCATTTCATTGTATCCCGCTCTGGGAGTTTCGATATAAAATCCCATTTCGGAATTTTTTTCTTTGATTGAGCTTATAAGCTCTGTTCTTACCGTATCAAAATCATCGCACATAATGCTTACGCTTGTACTTGCAGAATTTTTTATATCGCCCATCAGGCTGTCTGCATAAGCTTCAGACATAATAATCAGCGGTAAAGTCGAATTGTTATATTCAAATTTATCTTCGCTCCACTTTTTTGTTGTCTGAATTCCCACCGTTATTTCAGCTTTCTTTTCAAGAGGCGCTCTGTTTTCCTCCTCAATACTGCCGCCTGTTTCAATAAGCTTCAGCAAAATGCTTTGACCCTTTAAATCTTTGAGCGGTTCCTCTCTGACTTTTTTACCTTTACCCTCAAGCTTCCATACACTGTTCATAACAATTGCTGTCGGGTTGCTCTTGTCATGATATTTTTCTGTTCTTTCGCCCAGTTCCTTAAGGTAACTGTCAAAGGAAGCATCATCAAGGAAAACAAGCATTGCGCCGCCTGCCTCATCTTCATTCGGGTCTTCAAAATATGCGCTGTCAATTTGGGAATAAACAGATGTATCGTAAAAAATTCTGTCAACCTTTTTATTGGTCTTTGCCGTTTCTATTACAGTATCCTTATCCTTGTATTCCGATGAAATCATTATATCCGGAGTTAAAATAAGGCTTGTTTTAAGAATATCGGAAAGCATTGAGCTGAAATTCGCGACAGTTAAAAATACAACTATGCTTAAAGAAAGAGAAAAAACGATATTTCTTGAACGCTTGCTGTTACGCTTAAAATTCTTAACAGCCAAAGTACCCTCATAGCCGAATATTTTACCTGCAAGCTTTGATGTGCGCAGTTTTTTCGCCTTTTTAACCTTTACCGTACCTGTCTGGCGGATAGCGTCAATTGCAGACGTTTTAGACGCTTTTCTTGCGGGGATATACATTGAAATGAAAATTGTAACCGCGCTTGCAAGCACTGTACCCGCAATTACAAACCAGTTAACATATACCTTCAAGCTGCCTGACGAATACGTTACCGTACTCAGAAAAGCGTCTTCAATGCACTTGAATGTAACGGCAATTCCGCCGATACCGGAAATTATACCTAAAGGTACGCTGATAAGACCTAAAATCAGACCCTCAAAGTAAATCGACATTCTCTTCTGGCGTTTTGTAGCTCCCACTGAGGCTAACATTCCGAGGTATTTGGCTCTTTCCTGATAAGACACGGAAAAGCTGTCATAAATCATAAATACGGAAACAACCGCTATTACTAAAAGCAGTATTCCTGCAAAAAGTCCGAGAGAAACTATCAGTCCGCCGCCGCTGGTTATCATTGAAAAATTAAACAGCTCGCTGTTAACTCTGTACCCTGCGAAGCCCATCGTTTTCTGTGTCTGCTTAATTTTATCGTAAATCGAGTTGTCAAGCTTGTCATAGCGGGCAACAACAACCGTTTCTTCAGAATTTTTCAGCGCTTCACTGTCAAACCCCGAAAAAACTGCATAATGGTCTGTTGCAGAAACAAAACTGTCGCTTATACCTACAACCTCATATTCACGGTTCACCGTACTTTCGGCTTTGCTTTCCTTATTATAAACCGTAACGGGAACGGTAATTTTGTCGCCTACCTTGCAATTCAAACCGAATTCATCCATTGCTCTTTTTGTGAGCAAAATCTCGTGACTGTTCTCGGGCAGTCTGCCCTCTGAAGCAGCAACATTTCGCATTTCGAACCAGTTTTTCTCCGCGCAGAAAACGGTAGAAGTATATGCTGCCGTATTTCTGTCCGTATCATAGGTCGTTGTGCCGTACACTGTCCTTGCCGCAAATACATCAATATTTTCATCTGTTGCAAAGAACGGCTTGTGAAGAGAATAATCGTCATCGGTAAACTGTACGTGCCAGTTGCCGTCTACCTCTAAGGTTGAATTCTGAAAATACTTAACAAATGAAATTGCGCTTGTAAAAACCGCAGTTACCATTGCAACCGACACAATTATTGCAACGATTGTAAGGACGGTTCTTTTTTTGTGCGTTTTAATGTGGCGAAGTGTGAGAGTGTTTATTATATTCACTTATTTCACCTCATCCCGCACTATTTTGCCGTCCTGAATGGCAATTACTCTGTCTGCGGAGAGGGCAATACGTTCATCATGGGTAATCATTATGACGGTTTGCCTGTATTCCCTGTTAAAACGGCGTAAAAGTTCAATTATTTCTTTACTGTTTTCGCTGTCAAGGTTACCTGTCGGCTCGTCTGCAAGCAAAAGCGCAGGGCTGTTAAGAAGCGCTCTGCCTATTGACACTCTTTGCTGCTGACCGCCCGAAAGCTCTGAGGGCAGGTGTGATAAACGGTTGTAAAGTCCCAGCTTTTGCGCCAATGTTTCAACCTGCTGTTTGTCGGGGCTTCTGCCGTCAAGAAGCAGAGGAAGAGTTAAATTTTCTTCAACGGTTAAAATCGGAATAAGATTATAAAACTGATAAATAAGACCTATTTGACGGCGGCGGAAAATCGCAAGGGCTGTTTCGTCAAGTGTGCTTATGTCCGTTCCGTTAATTATTACCTGACCGCCTGTTGCTGTGTCAACACCGCCCATAATATGCAAAAGAGTTGATTTACCTGAGCCTGAAGGACCGACTATTGCAATAAATTCGCCCTGCTCAACCGAAAACGAAACGCCGTCAAGGGCTTTTACCTCAGTTTCGCCTTTACCGTAATGCTTTGTCAGATTGTTAATTTCAAGAATTTTCATTTTTTGCTCCTTTCACCTTTAAGGCGATAACAGCCAAAACGGGTAAAATCAACAGTAATTTTCTTAATTTGAATTTTTTCATAAAATTTGCTCCTTTCGGTATTAAGGCGAGGAGAGCCGAAAAAGGAGTTTGCAAAATTTTTCTTTGTTTTTAAGAGAGTTTCGGGACTTTCACCCGATTATGATGAAGAAGTTGGGGTTGTTTGAGGTTCTTACACCCGCTTCGGCTCTCCTCAGCCTGTAACCACATTGTACAGCAGAAAAGTGACTATTCAGTGACTGTTTTCATTACGGTTTTGTAATATTACGTTTCACAAAAGCTTATATATTAAACCGCCTTTGAAAAGTTAAATAATAGCCTTGTAAAACTTTATTCTGAAGGTTGAGCCTTTTCCGATTTCACTTTCGCAGGTAATTTCAGCGCGCTGTTTTGAGAGTATTTCCTTTGCAAGATTAAGTCCTATTCCCACTGAATCCGCCGAAGCATTTTTACCGTGGTAAAATCTTTCAAATATATGCGGTAAATCCTCGCTGTCTATTCCGCTTCCGTTGTCTGAAATTACCAGCTCATTGTAAATATTTGTTATATGCGACCCTAAAATCAGTTCTCCGCCTATGCCTGTATGCTCAATGCAGTTTTTAATAATATTTTTAACTGCCTCTGCTGTCCAAGCGCTGTCACCGTTAAATTCAAAATCGGTTATGTTCTTTCTGACCGTTATATTTCTTAAATCAAGCGTTGACTGAAAGGTTTTTAATGACGAATCCAATATATCGGATATTGATACAGCAGAAAAATTAAAGCTTATAGCGTCTGCGTCAAGGCGTGAAAGCTTTAAAAGCGTAACCGTAAGCCAATTCATTTTATCAGTCTGAGTTTTAATGATGTCCAGAAGCTCTGCGCGCTTTTCCTGCATCTGCTCATTTTCCATAAGGTCTGTCATAACGGTTATTGACGTAAGGGGAGTTTTTAGCTGATGTGTAATGTCTGCCATTGACTGCGCTAAATTCAGCTTTTCTTTTTTCAGCTCCTCATTGGTGCTTTTCAGCATAACCACTACTTTATAAATATTATTTTTCAGTATTGACAGCTCGCCCTCAAAATTGTCGGTAATATCAAAGGAATAATCCCCCTGCAAAACCTTTGAAAGATAGTCATTTATATCTTCAATAAACCTTATACGGCTGATTTCAAACAGCGCAAACAAAATTAAAAGTCCCGCCGACATACACAGCGCAACTATTCCGCATTTATAATCTCTGGCAAAAATTAATGCCAAGAACAGCACGCAAACCGCCGAAGCAGTCAGGATAAAGCTTTTTAATCCCATTTTTTTCATTTTAATCGTCATACCGCCCTTTCACCTGTTCACTTTAAAATATACCCCATACCTCTTACCGTTTTAATATATTCGGGGTTTTCCGTGTCTTTTTCGATTTTATCTCTAAGACGTTTAATGTAGACCGTTAAGGTGTTGTCATTTACAAAATCGCCCTCAACGTCCCAAATGTCTTCAAGAAGCCGCTGACGTGTCAAAACCTTACCTCTGTTGCTGATAAACGAGAGCAGAAGTCTGTATTCCATTGCCGTGAGAATAACCTCTTTTCCGCTGACAAGCACTTTTGCCTCTGACGGAATTACACAAAGCTCTCCGATTTGAACATTTTTCTCTTCAGAATCCTTTGAATAGCGTTTTAAGCAGGCGCGGATTCTCGCAAGCAGCTCACGGACACGGAATGGCTTTGAAATGTAGTCATCTGCACCCACCTCAAAGCCTGTAACTACATTGATTTCATCGTCAAATGCAGTTAAAAATATTACGGGACTGTCTTTTTGGGATTTAATCGCTTTGCAAACATCGTATCCGTTACCATCAGGTAGAGTTAAGTCAAGGAGGTATAGGTCAAAGCTGTCTTTTTCAATTATTTCCATAGCGCTTTTCACATTTTTGGCAAGCGTTACCTCATATTTTTCACTTTGCAGTGTGTAAGAAAGACCTATGCCGATAGCCTCATCGTCTTCAAGTACAAATATTTTCATTTTATGCTCTCCTTTCAGGTTTAATCTTTCTGCGAAATGCCGGGTCTGTACAGTGCAATAAGATAGGTAACAGATTACAATCTTGCCGAGAAATAACGGCATACCTTATATTTTATTTATTCTACCACATATACTCTGTCTTTTCCATTACATTTTAGTCACAAACAAAACAAACCATATTCCACGGAAAATGAAAAATTGTTCCTGCTGTTTCTTCCGCTCCCTCGCCGAGAAATCCGGATTTTGCGTAACAAAAGACTGAGGAAGTATTTACCCCTCATCAGCCTACAAAGTTATCCTAAAAAATCCTTGTCGCCCCTGAAAGGGGAGATGTCACGAAGTGACAGAGGGGTTATAGTAGTCAAAAAGAAAAATTAACCCCTCAGTCTCGCTAATGCTCGACAGCTCCCCTTTCAGGGGAGCCGAGGTCGGCGTGCCCTACAAATGTAAATAATATAAGAGCGTAAAAAAGGACAGGTATAAAACCTGTCCCTGAAAATCATATTTAATTTCAGCCTAAATCGTGCTTATCGGTAATCTCGATTTCAGCATTTTTGTATCCGCCCATTGAGAATACTACAATTTCATTTTCTTCTTTAAGAAGAACACCGGGAAGATAAAGAGATTTTTGCGGGCCGACATTCCAATATCTGCCGAGGTTAAATCCGTTAACAAAAACACAGCCTCTGGTAAAGCCGTCAAGATGCACAAAGCAGTCCTCTTTGCCGTTTGCTTTAAACGTACCCTTTAAAAAGCACGGAGCTGACTTGTCATCACAGCCCGAATAGTCAAGCTTATCAAGATTGTCAAGGGGAAGACACCAAACGTCGTAACCCATTTGACGCTGAGCGCCGATATATATATCCGAAATTCCCTTTCTGTCAAGCATTTTTTCGCCGTAATTGACTCTTCCTGTTGTGTCTGTAAGCACGCCGATTTTTCTTTTTCCGTCGAGAGCAGACATAAGAAGCGGCTTACTTTCACCCTTTTGCCTTTTGAAAATAATATCTTTTATTGACGGCTTATCCTCTTGCGTATAAAGAGTTCTGTCAATAGTTGCTTTATATTTACCGTCAAAGTATACCTCGGCATAGTCGTGAACATCCTTAATACTCAGCGGAGACATATCATATTTCCCCGAAAGCTCGGTTTCGTAATATATCATTCCGAAATTCTGACCGAAATATTCCATTCCCTCGGGAACAGCGGCACGGTGCTTTTCGCCGATATTGTCAAGATTGTCAAAAAGTGACGCGCTTTCAGAAAGCGTTACCTTGCCGATATTCTGCGTTTTCGGTGAGGGCGGAAGCTCGCCCGTGTCAATGCCCTGTTTTTCACAGAGAAGCTTTCGAACTTTATGGTAAGCAGGGGTATAATCGCCCCATTCAGTAAGAAGCGCGCAGTAATCGTAGCTTGTAACTGTCGGCTCATATGCTTTTCCGGGATTTTGATTGGCGCCCGCGGTAAAGCCGAAATTCGTTCCGCCGTGGAACATATAAAAGTTAAAGCTCGCATTAATATCTAAAAAGTCCTTGACCTCTTTTTCTATTTCGTCAGCGCCGCGGGTATGGTGAGAGTCACGCCAATGGTCAAACCAGCCGCACCAGAACTCACCGCACATATTCGGACCGTCATTTTGGAAATCCTTCAACGCATTAAATGCGGTTTTTGCCTTTGACCCGAAATTCAGCACCTTGTAAATATCCGGAAGCGAACCGCCCGAAAGCATATTTTTCCAGTTTCCGTCAGATGTAAATAAAAGGCAGTCTGCACCGCAGTCCCTCATCAGCTTTTCAATGTGACGCAAATACTCCTTGTCATTACCGTAAGAGCCGTACTCATTTTCAACCTGCATGGCAATAATATTACCGCCGTTTGTCTGAAGGTGCGGTACAAGACGGGGAAGAAGCTCTTTATAGAAACGGTCAACGCAGGCTATGTAATCGGGATACATACAGCGAATCTGCATATTTTTATCCTTTAAAAGCCATGCGGGCAATCCGCCGAAATCCCATTCGGCGCAGATGTACGGACCGGGTCTTACAATGCAGTAAAGTCCTACCTTTTCAGCCGTTTCAACAAATCTTTCAATATCAAGTATTCCCGAAAAGTTAAATACACCCGGTTTTGACTCGTGAAGATTCCAGCAGACATATGTTTCAACAGTGTTAAATCCTGCCTTTTTAAGCTTTAAAAGTCTGTCCTCCCAATATTCAGGCAAGGTGCGAAAATAATGAACAGCGCCTGAATAAATGCTGAACGGCTTTCCGTCCATAAAAAACTGTTTATCTTTAATCTCAAACATTTTTCGTGTCCCCCTTTTGTTTATCTGTGTTTTTAAATTATTATACTGGTTAGCAAAAAAATTTGCAAGTGCTTTGCGCAAATTTAAATCGGAGCAATGCTATGCTTTGTAAGCCCTAAGCAGAGCGTGCGACAGATTGCAAGCAGTGCAGGGAAACATCTGCACTTAGGTTATAAGACTTTCGGTAAAAATAAAAAAGCCTTAACACTGCAAAATACAGGTTAAGACTTTGGTGGTGGTCCCGATAAGAGCTTATCCGAACACCCGTTAACTGTTTCAGAAAGTGCCTTTTCGGCGGATTCTTCCACTATTTCGGCGGTAATCTCGTTATTATCACCGCTATAATTATAAGTAATAATAATTTTATCTTCATACAAGAAAACTTTGTTGACAAACATATCTATTATTTGCCGCTGATATTCCTTGTCGTCTACGTTGCCGCCCTTGAAACGTTCAAGAAAATAAATCACTTGTTCACGGCGTATCACTGGCCGCACGATTTTTTCTTTTTCGATTTCAATTTTTAGATCTTCCCGTTCAGCTTCCAATTCCCGAAGACGTGCGCCCGTTGTTTCGGTTATTATTCCGGCTTCGATTGCTTTCATAATATTTCTTATAGCGACTTCCGTTTCGGAAAGTCGGGAATTCAAATAATCAATGATTGATTTATTTTCACGTTCTTTTTGCTGAATATCGACAACGCGATCGGCTATATATTCGATTACGTCGTCTTGAAGTACGACGGTAGCGGTCAGACGCGCGACTTCACGTTCCAGCCATTCTTTTTGAACAGATTTTTTCTTGCACGTCCGGCGGGTCTTTTTAGCTCGGCAAGAATAATAATAAAATTTATTGCCGCTTCTTCCCGTTCCTGAATCGCCGATCATTGTACCCTTGCAAAGTCCGCAAAATATCTTCCCGGTCAGCAAGAACGAAACATCTTTTCCGCGCGCCCGCGCCGGCGCTTTTTTATTTTTATCCATTTCACGGTTAACCCTTTCAAATTGTTCGTCGGTTATAATACGCGGCATTCCGCCCGGTATAATTATATCGTGCCAGCGGTATTCGCCGATATATTGGCGATTTCGAAGAATATATGTTATGCCGGAATGTGTATATTCTTTTCCGCGCCGTGTCTTTATTCCAAGCTCCTTTATATAACGCAGGATTTCAGCAACGGTTTTTCCGTCTTCATATAGATCAAAAAACAAATGAACGATTTTAGCTTCGTTCGGGTCTATATGGAATTTGTGTTCTTTGTCTACTGAATACCCGAGCGCAAGCCCCGAACCGTTGAACTGACATTTATACGCCGATTCGCGCATACCGCGCGTTATTTTTTCCCGCAATTCAGCGGAATAATATTCGGCCAAACTTTCCAGCAATCCTTCAAGGATAATTCCTTCCGCGCCTTCGGGTATGTGTTCTTTTGCGTATAGAACTGAAACACCGTTTCGGCGAAGAATTGCTTTGTTCTTTGCTATATCTTCACGGTTGCGGCCGAAGCGGTCTATTTTCCATACGATAACGGCGTCAAAGAATTTCTGTTTACTATCACGAAGCATTTTTTGAAATTCGGCACGGTTATCATTTCGGCCGGTCTTCGCACGGTCGATATACGTTCCGACGATCTTTATATTATTAGCGTCCGCGTATTCCTGACACTCGCGCAACTGTCCTTCGATACTTTGTTCTGTCTGCCTATCCGAAGAATAACGGGCATAAATTACGCCGTTCATATTTCACCGCCTTTCAGCCGTTCGATTCGTCGAGCGGCTTTTTATTTTTCGTTTTTCTTTGCGTCCGATTCATCAGATGAATTCTTTCTTTTTTCAATTTCTCCCATATACCCAGCCGTGATAATGCCGGACGGTAAAGCGACAATGGCGATACCAAAAATGGAAGATAACATCGTAATAAATCTACCGATTGTCGTTACCGGGTAAATATCACCATATCCCATTGTTGTCAAAGATACAGTTGCCCAATAAACAGCGTCAAAAAAATTATTAAAAGATTCCGGCTCGACGTTGATTATGACTAAAGCGGAAACAAGCACGTAAGCAATCGCAAGGGTACCGACCGCGGCAAGCGGTTCTTTTGAATTCTTGAAAACTCTCGCAATAATTTGAAGACTATTGGAATATCTCACAGCTTTGAACACTCGTAGCACTCGAAGCGCGCGTATCATTCGCATAATACGCAGAACTTTAAATCCGCTATTGATTACGGATATAGACGGAAGTATCGAAACGAGATCAATAACCGCCATAAAAGAAAAAGGATACCGCAGGAACGAAACAACCGATTTTTTACCATATTTAAAATCAGCGGTTAAAAGTCGCAACAAGTAATCAATTATAAAAATTACAACGCATATTTTATCGACAATTTGAAAAACAAAATATTCTGTTTTAAACGCTAACGGTATCAAACTTATAACAATAACGATCATCATCAAGGAATCGTAAATACTGCTACACAAATCATTATTATTTGAAGCTTCTATAATCTTATAAATTCTTTTTCTCATAAAATTCACCGAAATTTTGCTATGTGTAATAAATTGTAAACACATAAATATTGCCGCTGGGAGCGGGCAAAACAAATGTTATTTTGATTCGGTATGTACTGTGCCGAAAATCTTTTCCCCTTCCACAATAACGGAAGCGGCGTCGGCGGCGATACTGGAAGAACGGTAATTACCGCTATTTATCAAATCGCGCATATATTCGATAACTTTACTTTGTCCGTCAGCATTAAGGGAAGAAAACATATTCAAGAAATCGTCGTCGTGCTTCGGTTCTTCTTTTCCAAAAATAATAAAATCGGCAGAAACGCCGAGGGCTTGCGCGATTTTAATAATATTGGAAATTTGCGGGTCTTTTGTTTCACTTCCTAAAATTTTTGCAAGCGTTCCTTTCGGAATACCGGAAAGCGCGGAAAGCGCGTCGTTTGAAAGCTTTTGCGCCTTTTTTAATGCTTTAATTCTGTTTATCATTTCTTCTAAATTATACATAAAATCGCCTCCGATAGCTTCATTATAACCTTTTGCGGTTCGCTTTGTCAATAGAATATTACCGAATTTGGAAAAAAATATCAAAAGAAGTGTTGACAAATACCGAATACGGTGCTATTATAAAGAAAACGAAACCGAATACGGTTTTAAAACAAAGGAGGATTACCGAATGTTAAACAATCTACGCGCCGAACTTGTACGAAAGGGATTCAACACCCCGTCGGAAGCCGTTGCAGACGCCCTAAAATGCACATCAAAGACGGCAAGAAATAAGCTTGACGGAATTTCGCCTGTTACAGTACCGGAAGCGGTAAAGATTATTGAAACGTACTTCGCAAATGATAACTTTACAATCGAATATTTATTTGCGGAAGTTAAGGCGACGGCATAAGGGGGCTTGACTATGCAGACATTGACAATCACGTCTGGAAGCGCCGTGGCGGTCAAGCCGAAAGCGATTCCGAAACACCGGGCCGATTCGCTGGCCCGCAACACGCTTCACGCCGTCGAACGCTTCTTCGCCTTGCCGGGCGTTCAGGAAGACTTCGAAAAATGGCTGAAAGATTACGAACGAAGGAATGATTTGAAAAAATGCTTAAAATAATATTAGGTGCATACGGCACGGCGGTTTTAATAGCGATAGGGTGCTGTGTCCTTGAATATCGGAAAGGAAGGAGCAGACGATGAAGCAATTATACGAAAAGCCTTTACGGGAGTTGGAAAAGCTTTTAAAAGAGGCAGGAGTTTCTTATGAATTTCTTGAAATGGAAACTTTCAGTGGCGGACAAATCATTGTAGATACCGATGCAGGTCAAATTGATGCAATTTGTAATGACGGCTCTTACGGAGCGGAAATGGGATTGTTAGAAATAATGGGAGGTC
>CANARN010000033.1 GCA_947364045.1 uncultured Clostridia bacterium | reverse complement strand
AGCGATAGGCTTAGTTCTTATGTGGGCTGTTTCAAGGGTAAGATATGAGTATTTCCGATATTTTGCAAGGCTGGCGGCAGTAATTTCCATCGGCTTGTTAGTGGTTGTTTTGTTCCTGCCCGAGTACAAACCGGGATTTAAACGGTGGATAGATTTGGGCTTTACCACCTTTCAGCCGTCTGAAATTGCAAAAATCGGTCTGATTTTGCTGCTTGCTTATCTTTTGGAAAAGGACAGTAAAATAATAACAAGTAAAATTCCCAGCGACTTAAAGCTTTTCAGCAGCATAAGCCAAAAAACCAACGGTAAAATAGTTGTATACAAATCATTTACTACTGTTGTCTTTTACGGAATTATTATAATGCTTTTCGCAGGACTCGTTTACCTTGAGAATCATGTTTCGGGTACGGTTCTGATTATGGGAATAGGCGTTATAATGCTGTTTATGGGTGAGGTAGATAGAAAATGGTTTTATATTATCGTTGCCGTGGCAATTTTGCTTATCGCAGTTTTGATAATAAATCCTCACATTCTTGAAAAATACGCAGGTGAGCGAATTACAGCCTGGCTTGATAAGGATTATTCGCCAATGAAAGCGCGTTGGCAGACAAACAATTCTCTTTACGCCATAGGCTCAGGCGGACTTACGGGTACGGGACTCGGTCAGTCAAAGCAAAAACACCTTTATGTTTCCGAGCCTCAGAACGACTTTATTTTCGCAATTGTCTGCGAGGAGCTTGGCTTTATCGGTGCGTCGGCAATAATTATTCTGTTTGCCTGCTTTATTTACCGCGGAATTAAAATAGGACTTCGCGCAAAAGATAAATTCAGCTCATTGCTTGTTATCGGAATTGCTTTTCAGATAGGTATGCAGGTAGCGCTTAATATTGCCGTTGTAACGGATTTTATGCCCAATACGGGCATCTCTCTTCCGTTTTTCTCGGCAGGCGGTACGTCAGCCGTAATTTTGCTGATGGAAATGGGTATTATACTTTCGGTTTCCCGAACTATCACGAAAAAGGAGTAGCTTATGAGGATTTTATTCGTTGCAGGCGGAACAGGGGGACACATTAACCCGGCAATAGCTGTTGCGTCTGAAATAAAACGCCTTTATCCTGACTGCGATATACTTTTTGTAGGAACTAAAGACCGTATGGAAACAAAAATTGTTCCTGCGGCAGGATTTCCTATCAAAACCGTTGAAATGAACGGCTTTTCAAGGAAACTCACCTTCGGCGGTATAAAAAACAATGTTAAAACAGCCTGTCTTGCGCTTAAGGCGTCAAACGAGGCAAAGAGAATAATAAAGGATTTTTCCCCCGATGCAGTTGTGGGCTTCGGCGGATATGTAACGGGACCCGTGCTTCGCGCTGCGGTAAAAATGAAGATTCCCACCTGTATTCATGAGCAAAATGCTTTTCCCGGCGTTGCAAATAAAGCGCTTGCAAGAATGGTTAACAGAGTAATGCTTACTTCTCTTGAAGCGGCAAAATATATGAAATGCAAAAGCGCGCCTGTTATAACGGGACTTCCGGTAAGACGGCAGATTTTACAGTCCGATAAAGCCTTTGCCAGAGCGGCATTAGGTGTTAAGCCCAATGAAATGCTTGTGCTTTCAATGGGCGGTTCTCTCGGAGCAAGAGAGATTAACAATGCAGTTATAGGAATGCTTTCTGAGCTTTATAAGGAAAAAGATATAAAATTTATTCACGCCGCGGGGCAGTACGGCGGATTTGTCTGGGATGAACTGAAAAAAAGGGGTATTCCCTACGGCAAAAATACCAATATTGACCTTCGTGAGTACATAAATGATATGGATATTTGTCTGCCCGCCTGTGATTTGGTAATAAGCAGAGCAGGGGCAAGCTCAATTTCCGAAATCAGCGCTTTAGGCAAACCGTCAATTCTTATTCCGTCGCCGAATGTGGCTGAAAACCATCAGCTTCATAACGCAAATACTTTGGCGTCAAACGGAGGAGCAATACTTATTGAGGAAAAGGATTTAACTCCCGAAATTTTGGCGGATACGGTAAAACGTTTGAAAAACCACCCCGAAGAGCTGAACGAAATTTCAAAAAAAGCGTCGGAAAAGGCGAAAATAAACGCTCTGTCCGAAATTTGCAAAATAGTAATTTCCCTTGCGGAATACAAATAATTAACAGATTTTACTTTTAAAACAGCTTAATTTAACAAAACCGACCCGTTTTGCATAGAATGTGACGCAACACTAAATGCAAAAGGGCGTGTATAAATTGGAAAAAATAATTATAAACGGAAACCGCAGGCTGAGCGGAGAGATTTCGGTTCAGGGCGCTAAAAACAGCGTTTTGCCGATACTTGTAGCAACGCTTTTGGTTAACGGAGTATCAGTCATACATAATTGTCCGTGCCTTTCCGATGTAGATGCAACAGTGAAGATTCTTGAGTATCTCGGCTGCACGGTAAAAAGAGAAGGGCATACTGTAATAATAGATTCAAGCAATGTTGACCGTTCTGATGTTCCCGACCATTTAATGCGTGAAATGCGTTCGTCCATTGTGTTCTTGGGCGGAATACTCGGCAGAATGGGCAAAGCGGAGCTGACGGCTCCGGGCGGATGTGAAATCGGACTTCGTCCCATTGATTTGCATTTAACCGCTATGGAGCAATTCGGAGCAAAAATCGATTCGGGCGGCGGAGCGGTACTTTGCAGTGCGTCTGAAGGGCTTCGCGGCGCACATATAAATTTGTCGTTTCCAAGTGTCGGAGCTACTGAAAATATTATTTTAGCCTCTGTTTTGGCTGAAGGAAAAACTACAATAACAAATGCGGCGCGTGAGCCTGAAATCAGCGATTTAGCCGATTTCCTCAACAGATGCGGCGCAAAAATTCACGGTGCAGGCGACGGTACTGTAACGGTTGAAGGAGTAAAAAAGCTTCACGGAACAGAGCATACGGTAATTCCCGACCGAATAGTCGCTTCTACCTTTATGATAGCGGCGGCAATGACGGGCGGAAGACTTTGTTTAAAGGATGTTATTCCGTCGCATATAGGACCGATTTTCAGCCCATTGCGTGAAGCAGGCTGTGAAATTACCGTTAGCGGAAGGTGGATTTGCATTACTTCTCCGCGCAGACTGAAGCGGATTAAAATGATAAGAACAATGCCCTATCCGGGTTTTCCTACTGACGTTCAGGCGCAGATTATGGCGCTGACAACAGTGGCGGAGGGTACGAGCGTAATTGTTGAAAATATTTTTGAAAGCAGATTTAAGCATATCGGAGAATTTCTGAGATTCGGCGCCAAAATCAGCGCAGAGGGCAGAATGGCGGTTGTTGAAGGAGTAAAAAAGCTTCATCCTGCATTTGTTAAGGCTACCGACCTTCGCGGCGGAATAGCAATGGTGCTTGAGGGGCTTTGCGCCGAGGGAGAAACAACGGTTTCCGATATTTACCATATAGACAGAGGATATGAAGAGCCTGAAAAGATACTTTCCTTTTTGGGCGCAGACGTTAAAAGGGTGACGGATTATGAACAGAAAGACGGCAAATTCGAAGAAATCTTATTCTCGTAGTTCGCAAAGAGCGCCTGCCAACCGCAGCAGCCAAATGTCTGTCGATGAGCGCATTGTCAACAGAAAAATGATGCGGGAAAAGAAAAACCGCCGTAAAAAGCTGATTATACGCGCTGCTTTAGGTACGGTGTTTCTTTTGGCGGCAGTTGTTTTGGTGCTGGTTTTATTTTTTAATATAAATACTGTTACGGTTTCCGGTGATAATGTTTATTCGGAAGCGGATATAGTTGAAGCGTCGGGTGTGAAAATAGGCGACAACTTAATTTTCAGTTCGGCGAAAAAAATAAATCAGAATTTAACCGAAAAGCTGCCGTACATACGCGAAGTAAAAATTAAACGCCGTCTTCCCGCAAGACTTGAAATAATCGTAACAAAAACAGAGGCGGAATACGCGGTTATGACCGAGGACGCTTACGCGCTTCTTGACGGAAGCGGAAAGGTGCTTGAAAAGGGGCTTAATTTTGTCGGAGATAACATAATTCTTGCAAATTTGGGTAAAGTGACATCGGCAGAAGCGGGTAAAACAATTGAGCTTGAAAATGAGCAGATTTTTATGAAGCTTATGGAGCTTAGAAAAGCAATAGACGAATGCGGAATTAAAGGAATAACATCTGTTGATGTTACAAATATTTATGATATAAAGCTTGTTTATCAGGGAAGAATAACCTTAATCCTCGGCGATACAGACGGCACGGATATGGACCACAAGCTGTCCCTTGCCGCAGAGGCGATTAAAACGCAGGATGCGGAAAATGACGCTTACAGAGGTACAATAAATCTTACCGTAAGCGGAAAGGCTTATTGGGCGGAGGAAACACAGTCTGAGGCAAGCTCTTCCGAACCCGAAGAGTCCTCGACCGATGAAAACGGTTCTGTAATATCCGAATCAGGTTCGGAAAATAATTCAGAAAATAATTCAGAGAATAATTCTGACAAAAATCCGAGTGAAAAACCAAAGGAAAGCTCTTCAGCGGCGGCATAAATACACAGTAATGTAATTTTTTTGAAAAAAAGTTAATATTTTTCAAAAAATCTATACAATATATATTGCAAATGTTTTTTAATAATGTTAAAATTACCTATAAATAAAATCAATAGGTGTGAAAATTTCTATACATAGGAGGATGTTCAAAATGGCATTCGAAATTGATAACCAGTACGAAGATATTACCAACATTAAAGTTATCGGCGTCGGCGGCGGCGGCGGAAACGCAATTAACCGTATGGGCAAGGCAGGAATCAACGGTGTTCATCTTATTGCGATAAATACTGACAAGCAGGCTCTTGCGCGTTCGCTTGCAGAAGAGAAAATTCAGATTGGTGAAAAAGTTACGGCAGGCAGAGGCGCAGGCGCAAAACCCGAAATCGGTCAGAAATCTGCCGAGGAAAACAGAGACGCTATCATTGAGGCTCTTAACGGCACACAGATGGTCTTTGTTACAGCAGGTATGGGCGGCGGAACAGGCACAGGCGCTGCCCCCATTATCGCTGAAATAGCTAAAGAAAAGGGAATCCTCACAGTAGGTATAGTTACAAAGCCCTTTGCTTTTGAAGGCGCTCACAGAATGAAGCAGGCTGAGGCAGGCATTGCAGAGCTTTCACAGCATGTTGACTCTCTTATTGTAATCCCCAATGAAAGACTTAAATACGTTTCAGAGCAGAAGCTCACACTCGCAAACGCATTTGAAATTGCGGACGACGTTCTTCGTCAGGGCGTAAACAGCGTTACAGAGCTTATTACTATGCCCGCATTCATCAATCTTGACTTTGCTGACGTTACCTCTATTATGAAGGACGCAGGTCACGCTCATATGGGCATCGGCAAGGCAAGCGGTAAGGACAAGGCAGAACAGGCTGCAAATGCGGCTATCACAAGTCCGCTTCTTGAAACAACAATTAACGGCGCTAAGGGCGTAATCATCAGCATTACTGCTTCTCCCGACATTACACTTGAAGATGTTGACACAGCGGCAGGTATTGTACGCGCACAGGCTGACGAAGACGCAAACATCATCTTCGGCGTTGCTTTTGATGATAAGCTTGACGACGAAATGATTGTTACCGTTATTGCAACAGGCTTCGGTCTTGACGCAAACGGTATGGCAAAAAGACCTTCTTACAGCGAGAGCATAGACATAAGCTCAAATTCAGGCAGCAGCTTCGGCGCTGATGACGATATGGGCGACATTCTTGACCTTTTCAAGAGCAAGAGATAAGTCACGGTTAAATTTTATATTGTATTATATAACGGACACAGCATTTTGCTGTGTCCGTTAACTTATAAGCCTTACGAAATAAAATATAAAACAGCCGAAACACACATTTCTGCGGATTTCGGCTTTCTTTGCATATTAATATTTACTGTTTTGGTAGTAAACCCGTTTTACAGCGTTTCAATAAATTTAATCAACGCCTCAGTTTGCTCATCTGTAAGCTTTTTGCAAGAGGTAACGAGTGTGTTTATTAAAATCGGATTTTCTTCTCCGTAATCAAAAAAATCTCTGGGAGTTATTCCGAGATAGTCGCAGATATAGAAAAAACCGTTCATTGATGGCAGTGAATAGTTATTTTCAATCTTATTTATATAACTCTCGCTTTGCCCGAGTGAAAGGCTCATATCTCTTGCTGTTACGCCTTTTTCCTGCCGAAGCTGAGTCAGCCTTTTGGAAAAATCATCATAATACACCCGAATACACCTCCTAAAAATTTACAATATCAATTATAATCCTTGTAAAAACAAAAATATTCCATAACAGGAAATATTTTTTGTTGACATATTTACTTGTATGATATATAATGTATAATATCAGAATAGAAAAATCTGATATTACTATAATTCAGGAGGACATTAAATGAAAAAGATTTCAAAATTGCTCAGCGTAATCCTTGTAACAGCGCTTATTTTAGCTGCCGTTTCCGTTTCGGTTATCGCAGCAGAGCCTGCAACAATCAGCATTAAAACAGCCCCTGCAAAAACAGTTTATTATGAAGGCATTGACACATTTGAGGGAATGCTTATGTGCGACCCGTCAGGCGCGGTAATTACGGTTACAAATTCAGACGGCACAACTGTTGATGTTTCAGCAGATGACGGCGAACTCTATATGGATATTGAAGAGTATGTTATCGGCGAAAACACCGCAACTCTTTATTATTTCATTGATGATGAAAACATTCTTGAAGCACCCGTTACGATAACGGTAAAAGAAAATCCCGTTGCTTCTGTTAAAGTAACAAAAATGCCTGCTAAGACAGAGTACGATATGGATAAGGACGTTTTAACGCCCGACAATTTTGACCTTGATAAAATGTATGCTTTAGACCCCGAAACATTTGACGCAATTCTTGCCGAACTCGGAATGACTTTTGAGGATTTAAAAGAAGCATACAGTGACCCGGAAATGATGCAGTTATTCAAAGAGCTTATGTTCTCAGAATATAAGAGTATTCTTTTGATTGACACAACAGGTATGGAAATAGAGGTAACATTTAAAGACGGCACAACTCAGACTCTTACTGACGAGCAGGAATATGCAACATTTAACGGCACTGAAATCCCCGTACTTGTTGACCAGCCTAAAGCAATTAAAGAGGGTAAAAATACTCTTACAGTAAGCGTTGCGGGTGTTACAGCTCCCTTTGACGTAACAGTTAAAAAGAGCGCAGCTGCTCCCGAAAAGCCGATTGAAAAGCCTGATAAGAAACCTACTGATAACAAGAATCCCGAAATTCCCAATACGGACGGCGGCGTTTCGCTTGCTCTCGCGGGAGTTTTGGCTCTCATTTCAGGTTGCGGAATCGCACTTGTTCCCTCAAAGAAAAAGGAACAGTTCTGATTCTAAATTCAATAATGCTTAAATAAAAAATGCCCGCATTTGCGGGCATTTTTTTATATTAAAGACTGAAATCGTCCTCGCTGAATTCGCCCAAGGGCTTTGGACGTTTAGGGCGGCGCTTTAATATATCGTAACTGAATTTTTTGCAAAATCCGTCCTTTTCCATAACGCCTTTTTTAATGCACAGCACGCTTTCTCCGTCGGGAGAGGGTCTGCCGTGGGAGCAGTAAGAGCAGGAGGGGGCTATTCCTTTTTCATTCAGAATTTTATTCCTCATAATTTATCACCGTTACAATTTTAACACATTTTCCTTTTTCTTTCAATATTTATAATCATAGAAATGAACATAAAAATAAAGGTAATAACCGTCGGCAGCGAAACGGATACGGCGGAAACTCTTGCGCTTGTGAAAGTGTAAGCGACATTTTGTTCTATCGGGAAAAAATATAATATTAAATAACAGATTGCGGCAGACAAAGCGGAATTTAAAAGTCTGCCTACAAGAAATATTTTATACGGAAGCGAGCATTGCTTTAAATGCTTCAGCACCTGACAGTGAACGCAAAAGCCGCCGAAGCCGCAAAGCGCTGTGACAACGGGAATAGGGCAAATTTTTGAAACCGTTATACTTCCTGACGTTACTTCTGCAAACGCTCCGAGTATTTTGCCTGTATCTCCGAGTTTTTCCGTCAGACAAAATGTAAATGCGGAAAAAAGTATTACCCATGCGCAAATTCTCAGTACGGTCTGAAAAGCGTCCCATACGGAAAATGTGATGTCGTCAGATGAAAAAATCTTTTGCGTACCGACATTTTTTGACAAAGGCTTTCCGTCGCACAGAAATCTTGTAAGAATACCTATTGTTACAGAGGAAATACAAAGAGAAATAAAAATAACAAAGCCGGCTGACGCGTTGCCGTAAATGTCTGCGCCCAATGCCGTAACTGTAAATGCAGGTCCCGCATTCATACAGAAAATACAGAGTCTTTTTGCTTCGTTTTCTGTTATATCTCCCCGTTCAAGTGCGTCTGCTGTAAGCTTTGCGCCTAACGGATATCCGCCGATAAGCGACATAAAAATAATTTCGCCGCTCTTTTCGGGAAGCAAAAATAAAAGCTTTGTGACTTTGCCGAATATTTTATTCGGAATACTGAGGGCGCCCGTTCTCATAATGAAAACCGCCAGTGTCATAAAGGGAAAAAGGGACGGAATAAGCGAATTTAAGGAGATTTCAACTCCATTTTTTGCGCCGTTCAGCATTTCTTCGGGAAACATAAACAAGCAAACGCCTGCTGAAATTGCCGCAGCCAGCGGAATAATATTAATTTTCGGTTTTATAATTATCATATTTCACACCCGATATAATATATTTTAAAAGAGAAGCCATAATGAGCAAAATTACAAAAATGAGGCGATATTTTTGAAAAAAAGCGAAAAGTGCGGCAGAAAGAAAATTGTGCCGTCAGATAATATCGGATTTTCGCCGCAGCTTACAATTTTAAGCAACCGTGAAGCAACTCTTGAGGGCTGCCGTGAAATAAAAGAGTATGACGATGGAAAAATTAAATTCAGCATAGGGAATATGAACGTATGCTTTTGCGGAAATAATCTTGTAATTAAAAATTACGGCGGAGATTATGCCGTAATATGCGGTGAATTTTCAGACATTTCATTTGACTGAGGCGGTAGAATATGATAATAAGCTTTTTGAAATACATAATAGGTTTTGTTAATTTTTGCGCATGGGGCGGCTTCGGAGACAGATTTATAAATCTTTGTCGAAGCGAGGATATACCCTTGTGGAATATTGAAAATAATAGCGGGAAAATAACGGCTCGTACGTCAGTCAGCGGATATAAACAGCTTCGCGGTATTGCAAAAAAATCGGGAATGAAAATCCGAATAGTGAAAAAAAGCGGACTCGGATTTTTTATATCTAAAAATAAAATCAGGTCGGGACTTGCCGTAGGAGCGATAGCCTTTTTGTTAATACTGATAACTCTGTCACAGTTTGTTTGGCGTATTGAAGTAGTCGGAAACGCAGAAATTGAGGATGAGGTTATACTGTCGGAGTTTGAAGGCTACGGAATTAAAACAGGCGCAAAAATATCCGATTTGGATTTGAAGGCAATCACAGAAAATGTACTTCGGGATATGCCGGAGCTTTCCTGGGCAAAAGTTAATAAAAAAGGCAGTATGCTGTGTATAGAAATAAGAGAAAAAAGAAAAATTCCCGAGTTTTATGACGCTTCAGTTCCCACAAATGTTGTGGCGAGCGAGGACGGACTTGTTTTATCGTCAGATGTTCTGCGGGGAACAGAAGAGGTAAAGGTTGGCTCTGCTGTAAGAAAGGGCGATTTGCTTATAAGCGGAATTGTGGCTCACCGTGACGGAAGCGAGGAGCTGCTGCACGCTGACGGTATTGTGCGTGCCGAAACTAGGGATATTTTTGAATTTTCAAGACAAAATCTTAATGTTTATTCTTTAACGGATTATAAAAAGAAGTATGAGCTTTTCTTCTTCGGCTTTGTAATTCCGATAGGAATAAATCCCGCGGGTGATTTAATCAGTGAAAATGCGTCATATCTTCAAAGCGGCGATGTGATTTTACCTGTGGGTTTAATTAAAACAACAGGTCTTGTCTTTTCGGAAGATACCGCCGAAGCGGACGAAATGCAAAATTTAATCTGTCTTTTTAAATGCGCAGAGCATATAAATAAGCTTACGGACAGCGCCGAGGTGAAAACCGGCAAAATAACGGTATCGGAAAATGATGGCGGCTATTCCTGCGGCGTTTATTCAACCTGTGAGAAAAATATAGCCGAATTAAAGGAAATTTATATAGAAAAAAACTAAAGACAAAATTAAAAAAATGTGATACAATTATTTTGTATAAATGTAATGGATTTGTCTTGTGAAAGTCAGAAAAATAAGGTGAAGGAATGTTTGAACAGATAATCAGCGTTGACAGAATGGAGCAGGCGGTAAGCCTGTTCGGAAATTTTGACGAAAATGTTAAACTGTTAGAAGCGCATTACGGCGTAAGGGTTTTAAGCCGCGGCTCCGAAATTAAAATAACGGGCGAGGCAGAGGCTGTTTCCAAGGCGGTAAAGGCGGTTAACGGACTTTTGCTGCTGATTAACCGCGGCGAAGCGCTGACGGAGCAAAATGTGCGTTATGTAATAAGCCTTGCCGATGACGGCGATGAGGACAAGCTCACAACTCTTTCGGGCGACTGTATCTGCATTACGAGCAAAGGAAAGCCCGTGAAGCCTAAAACTCTGGGTCAGAAAAGGTATGTTGATTTTATCAGAAATAATACAATAACTCTCGGCGCAGGTCCTGCGGGAACGGGTAAAACCTATCTTGCCGTTGCTATGGCGGTTAAGGCCTTCCGCGCCAAAGAGGTTAACAGAATAATTCTTACGCGCCCTGCCGTTGAAGCAGGAGAGAAGCTGGGCTTTTTGCCCGGCGACCTTCAGCAAAAGGTAGACCCGTATCTCCGTCCGCTTTACGACGCTCTGTTTGATATGCTCGGCGCCGAAAGCTTTCAGAAATATCAGGAACGCGGCAGTATTGAGGTAGCGCCCTTAGCTTATATGCGAGGCAGAACGCTTGACGATTCGTTTATTATTCTTGACGAGGCTCAGAACACAACAAGAGAGCAGATGAAAATGTTTTTAACAAGACTCGGTTTCGGCTCTAAAATTGTTGTAACGGGCGATGTAACGCAGATTGACCTTCCCGACGGTAAAAAATCGGGGCTTGTGGACGCTATGCGAGTGCTTAAAAATGTTGACGATATTGCGATAAATATTTTTACGGAAAAGGATGTTGTGCGTCACAAATTAGTACAGGACATCATCAGAGCATATGAAAAACAGGAAGAGAGGAAAAAGAAATGAACGGAAAAATTAAAGTTATAATTACAAATGACCAAAATGTTATTAAGGTTCCGACCGGAGTGAGAATGTTGATTCGCCGTTCATGCAACGCAGTGCTTACAAACGAAGGCTTCCGGGGCGATGCCGAAATCAGCGTTACAATAGTTGACGATGAGAAAATTCACGAATTAAACCGTCAGTACAGAAATGTGGACAGAAGCACCGACGTGCTTTCGTTCCCATTGGGTGAAAACGGAGTTTATGACATAAATTATGACACAGGCGCAAAAATGCTCGGCGACATTGTAATTTCGATTGAGCATGCCTTTGCACAGGCAGAAAGATTCGGACATTCGCTTCAGCGTGAAATCGGATTCTTAACGGTGCATTCGCTTCTTCATTTACTTGGCTATGACCATGAAAACGGCGGACTTGAGGCTGTTCATATGCGTGAAAAGGAAGAGGCGGCTCTCACTCAAATGGGTCTTAAACGGAACGGCAGTTATTATATTGACGGTTCGGAGGGCGTATGAAAGAGTTAAAAAAGTTTTTAAAGGGCTTTAAATTTGCTTTTCAGGGAATAGTAACAGCGCTTAAAACCGAGTGTAATATGCGGGTGCATTTTGTCTGTATGTTTTATATGTACTTATTCCTTTTGGCTTTTGACTTTTTCAAAATAACGCGGACTCAGTTCGCGGTGATTTTTATTGCAAACGGACTTGTAATCGGCGGAGAGCTTATTAACACGGCAATTGAAGCCGCAGTTGATTTGCACGGTAAGGAGCATACACCTCTCGGAAAAATTGCCAAGGATACAGCGGCAGGAGCTGTGCTTGTATTTGCAATTGCAGCAGTTGCCTGCGGTGTGGCGGTAATGTACCAGCCAACTGCCTTTAAACTGCTGTTCGGTTATTTCGCAACACATATTTTTGCGCTGATTTTATTTATTGCTTCCTTAGTACTGTCAGCGCTTTTCATTCTTTTCGGATTCGGAAAAAAGGAGAAAAAATGAACACATCCAAAACTGCTTTTATATCAATTATCGGCAAGGCAAATGTCGGAAAATCTTCAATTCTTAACCGCCTGTTAGGTCAAAAAATAGCAATTGTTTCGTCAAAACCGCAAACAACCCGTACAAGAATAATGGGCGTTTTAACAACCGACGACAATATTCAGCTTGTATTTACTGACACTCCCGGTTACCATAAGCCGAGAACAAAGCTGGGAGAGAAAATGGTAAAAGCCGTAAGCGACAGCCTTGACGGAGTTGATGCCTGCCTTTTGGTTGTTGAGCCTGAGGGCGCTCTTACGGAAGCCGAAACCTCGCTTATTGAAAAAATGAAAAAAGGCAAGCATCCTGCGGTACTTGCTATAAATAAAATTGACACTGTACGTGACAAGGAAAGACTTATGGGCAGAATTGCAGAGCTGAGCGCTCTTTATGACTTTAAAGCGGTTGTTCCCGTTTCGGCGCAGGACGGTAACGGTCTTAACATTTTGCTTTCCGAGCTTAAAGACCTCTCCTTTGAGTCTGAGCATTTCTTCCCCGACGACACTCTCACAGACCAGCCCGAAAGAGTGCTGGCAGGGGAGATTATCCGTGAAAAAATGCTTCGGCTTCTCGACAAGGAAATTCCTCACGGAACTGCCGTGAGCATAGAGAAAATGCATGAGCGTGACAACGGAATATTGGACGTCGAGGCTCTTATTTACTGTGAAAGAGAAAGCCATAAGGGCATAATCATCGGCAAAAACGGCGCAATGCTGAAAAAAATATCAACCTATGCCCGTCAGGATATGGAAAAGTTTTTCGACTGCAAAATAAATCTTAAATGCTGGGTAAAGGTTAAAGAGGGCTGGCGCAACCGCGAGGGATTAATTCACAATTTCGGTTTGGATTGATGTAGATTTTACCATATATATTTTTGACCCGTCTGTAAAAAATAATATCGGGTGATAAATATGGACAATATGGCAATTTGGAGTAAATTTGCGCAAAGCGGAAAGGTAGAGGACTACCTTGTTTACCGCCGCGAGCTTCAAAATAAGGCTAAAACTAAATTCGGAGAAGCTTCTGATGAGGACAAATACAGAGGGACTGATTCTCAAAGAACAGAATATACGTGAAAAGGACAAGCTCGTTTATGTTCTGACTCGGAAAAACGGGCTTATTCGGGCGTTCGTTCACGGCGCAAAAAGCTTTAAAAATAAAAAGAATAACGCGACTGCGATGTTCTGCTATTCGAAATTTTCAATGCACGAATCGGGCGACGCTTACATTATTGATGAAGCAGAGCCGATTGAAACCTTTTTTAAGCTTGGTACGGACATTGAAAAGCTGTCTTTGGCGCAGTATTTTTCAGAGCTTTGCTTAACTCTTGTTCAGGAGGGTGAGCAAAGCGAAGAATATTTGCGGCTTATGCTGAATTCTCTCTATTTTCTCGCTAAGGGGAGCAGAGAAGCGGAGCAAATAAAAGCCGTTACAGAGCTTCGCCTTATGTGTATTGCGGGCTATATGCCGAATTTAATTGCCTGTGACAGATGCGGAGAATATGAAACCGATACTATGTATTTTGATGTTGATCAGGGTGTTATCTATTGCGAAAACTGTATTTCCGCCTCTGTTATGCTTCCGCTTGAAATAGGGCTTATCAGGGCTATGCGGCACATATCATTCTCGGATTTTGATAAAATATACAATTTTTCAATGCCGAAGGACTCTCTTTCCGACCTCAGCTTTATTACGGAAAGATACATACTTTCACGGCTTCAAAGGAATTTTAATACACTTGATTTTTATAAGGAAATAAAATAATGAACAGACATTTTTTATCTTTGGAATTAGATAAAATTCTTCAAATGCTGAGTGACACCGCAAGAAGTGCCGACGCGAAAGAAATTTCGCTGGAAATTACTCCTCAAAACGATTTTTTTGAGGTTCAAAGACTTCTTGACGAAACGGAAGCCGCTTACATATTTATTGCAAAATTCGGCGCTCCGGGATTTTCGGGGCTTCAGAATGTAAATAATGCCGTGACAAGAGCGGCGGCAGGAGCCGTTCTTTCGACAGGCGAGCTTTTAAGGGTTGCGGGAACAGTTAAAACCGTAAGGGAAATAACTGTCTGGCACGAAAAGTGCGCGGGAATGGAAACGGCTCTTGACGGTTATTTTAATTCTCTGTATCCCAATAAATATTTGGAGGACAGAATAACAAACGCAATTTTGTCCGAAACGGAAATAAGCGATAACGCTTCACCCGAGCTTCGCGACATCCGCCGTAAAATGCACCGCCTTGAAAATAAAATCAGAGAACAGCTTGACTCGATGATTCATTCGGCTCATTATTCAAAATACTTGCGAGAGAGCATTGTAACTCAGCGCAACGGCAGATTTGTTATCCCTGTTAAAAATGAGCATAGGGGCGAGGTTTCGGGTATGGTACACGACACCTCAGGCAGCGGAGCCACCGTTTTCATTGAGCCGCAGGCGGTCGTCGACGCAAATAACGAAATAAAGGTTCTCCAAAGCAAAGAAAAGGACGAGATTGAAAGAATACTTTCCGAGCTTTCCGTTATGACGGGCGAATTTCAGGAGACCGTTAAAATCAGCTTTGATGCCGCAACGGCTCTTGACGTAATTTTTGCCAAGGCGCATTTAGCTTACAAAATGAAGGCAAGCAGACCGATTCTTAATGCAGACGGCGAAATCTGTCTTAAAAAGGCAAGGCACCCGTTAATTGACAGCAAAAAGGTTGTTCCTGTTGATATAAGCTTGGGGCAGGATTTTGATTCGCTTGTAATAACGGGCGCTAATACGGGCGGTAAAACAGTATCCATTAAAACCGTAGGACTTTTAACCGCTATGGCAGAATGCGGCTTTATGCTGCCGGTATCCGATAACAGTAAAATCTCGGTCTTTAAGCATATTTTAGCTGACATCGGCGACGAGCAAAGCATTGAGCAGTCACTTTCCACATTTTCATCGCATATGACGAATATTGTAAATATTTTAAATGTTGCCGACGATGCAAGTCTTGTTTTGATTGACGAGCTGGGCGCAGGCACGGACCCTGTTGAAGGTGCGGCGCTGGCTGTGGCAATACTCGAAAATTTACGTGTAAAAGGCGCAAAAATCGCCGCAACTACCCACTATTCCGAGCTTAAGGAATACGCTCTTAAAACCGACAGGGTGGAAAACGGATGCTGTGAATTTGATGTAAATTCATTAAAACCTACATACAGGCTTTTAATCGGAATGCCGGGGCGGTCGAATGCGCTTGCAATTGCAGGCAGACTCGGAATTTCAGGAGATATAATTGATTTTGCCAAGGCTCTTATTTCTGAAGAAAATACGAAATTTGAGGATGCTGTTGACTCTCTGGAAACGGCAAGAAAACAGCTCGAAGAGAAACAACAGGCTCTTGAAAACGAAAAAGAGAAGATAGAAAAAGAAAAGCAGAGAGCGGAGAAGCTGCTCTCTGACAGCGAGGCAAAAAATCAAAAAGAAATTGAACGCGCTAAAGCAGAGGCTGAAAGAATAGTCGAAAATGCGCGCCGCGCAGGTAACTCCTTACTGCTTGAAATCGAACAGCTTAAAAAGGAACAGGCAAAGCAGAAAAATCTCGATGAAATTGCAAGAAGAGCCAAAAGAGCAATGCGTGAGCAGATGGACAAAATCGACGATTTTTCCGACTCATTAAACGATGACGGCGAATATGTTTTGCCGAGAGCCTTAAAAATCGGCGACAGAGTTAAAATACAATCGCTCGGGAACGAGGGCGAGGTTGTGTCTGTCGACAGTAAAAAGAACACCGTTTTTGTTCAGTCCGGATTTATGAAATTGAAGGCAACGCTTGACGATATTCGCTTAATAGGCGAAAAGAAAGCAGAACAAAAGCAGCGCGCGTCCGTCAGAAGTACAGGCTCTTCAAAGCTTAATGCCTCTGCCTCTTCCTCAGTGGATTTAAGAGGAAAAACCGTTGAAGAGGCAATGATGGACCTTGATATGTTTATAGACTCTGTTCTTCGCAGCGGACTTAACGAAATAACTATAATTCACGGCAAGGGAACGGGCGCTCTTCGTAAGGGAATACACGTGTATCTCCGTAAGCACCCGAATATCCGCACATTCCGTGTAGGCACATTCGGCGAGGGCGAGGAAGGAGTTACCATAGCCCAGCTTAAATAAATGCTTGAAATATGCAGAAAACTGTGTTAATATAAACTTATTAAGGAGGAATTTCCTATGAGCAAAAAAATTCTTTTAATTTCCGCAGTAATTTTAGCTTTAACAGTAATTCTCACAGCCTGCAAGAGCGAGGTTAATGGTCCGACACCCGAAAGTACCGATAAAGTTGTTCAGACCGTTACCGTAACGGGTAAGGACGGGGGAGTTACAAAGGTTGAAGTTTTTGAAGATACTTCAGGCGACAAATACATAACCAATGTTGACGGTGATAAAATACCGTTAACAACCGATGACCAAGGCTTTTCCGATGATATAGGTTATCTTGTTACGTCAAGACCTGCCGCTTCTAATCCGTCAAATACGGAAGGCAATACGGGCAGTAACAGCTCTACAAAGCCTGTAAATCCGTCTGAGCCTTCGGGCAGCGAAAACCCATCGTCCTCAACTACCGAAAAAACGACCGATGCTGAAAAAACTACCGGCGGCGGAATTGTAATCGGCTCTAAGGTACAGCAGGATACAATTCGGTGGGACGATATTAAAAATCCTAAAAAATAAACTTGACAAATCGAATATGTTTTAGTATAATAATGCCCTGTAAAGCGATAGTACTTTACAGGGTTTAATTTTTCGGAGGTGTTTAAGTTGGCAAACAGTGTTGAAATTTCAATTCTTCTTGACCTTTACGGCGAAACGCTTACCGAAAAGCAACGCAGTTATCTTGACTGCTACTATAATAACGATTTATCACTTTCCGAAATCGCCGAAAACGAGGGGATTACCCGTCAGGGAGTGCGCGACGCAATAAAACGCGCGGAAACGCTTCTTTACAGTATGGAGGAAAAGCTTCGATTTTCGGAACGTATTTATAAAATTGAGGAAAATGCAAACGCAATCATAAAATGCGCCGATGAAATTTGCAGTTATAACCTGTCGCACGGCATTTACAAGGAAATTAATGACAGAACGGCTAAAATAAAATCATTGGCAATGTCGCTTACTGAACAGGAGGAGCTTTATGGCATTTGAGGGTTTATCAGACCGTCTTGAATCGGCTTTCAGCCGTCTTAAAAGCAAAGGCAGTCTATCTGAGAGTGACGTTAAGGAAGCAATGCGTGAGGTACGCCTTGCACTTTTAGAGGCTGACGTTAACTATAAAGTTGCAAAGGACTTTACACAGAAGGTTACTGAACGCGCAATAGGCGCACAGGTAATGGAAAGCCTTACTCCTGCGCAAATGGTTATCAAAATAGTAAACGAAGAGCTTACCGATCTTATGGGCGGAACTCAGTCAAGGCTTGCTTATGCCTCGCACCCGCCGACAGTTGTTATGATGTGCGGGCTTCAGGGTTCAGGTAAAACAACGCACTGCGCCAAAATCGCGTTAAAGCTTAAAAACGAAAATCACAGACCGCTTCTTGTTGCGTGCGACATTTACCGTCCTGCTGCTATTAAACAGCTTCAGGTTGTGGGCGAGCAGGTTGGAGTTCCCGTTTTTGAGATGGGGCAGACAGACCCTGTAGTAATCGCCAAGGAAGCTATCCGTCTTGCAAAGGACAAGGGCTACGACTATGTGTTTATCGACACAGCGGGCCGTTTACACATTGACACCGAGCTTATGGAAGAGCTTAAAAATATTAAAAATGAGGTTCATCCTCACGAAATTTTACTTGTTGTTGACTCAATGCTCGGTCAGGACGCAGTAACTGTTGCAGGTACATTTAATGATGAGCTTGGCATAGACGGCTTAGTCCTTACAAAAATGGACGGCGACACAAGAGGCGGCGCGGCGCTTTCCGCAAGAGCTGTCACGGGTAAGCCTATAAAATTTGTAGGTATGGGAGAAAAGCTTGACGAACTTGACATTTTCCATCCCGACAGAATGGCGTCGAGAATACTCGGAATGGGCGATGTGCTTTCGCTCATTGAAAAAGCGGAAACCGCTCTTGACGAGAAAAAGGCGGCGCAGCTTGAAGAAAAGCTGAAAAAGAACAAATTTGACCTTGAGGACTTGCTTGACCAAATGGAGCAGGTGAGGAAAATGGGTTCAATGAAGGATATTTTGGGAATGCTTCCCGGTGTGGGCAAAAAGCTTAAGGACGTTGATGTTGATGACCGACAGCTTGACCGAATGAAAGCAATTATTCAGTCAATGACACTTAAAGAACGCAGAAATCCCGATATAATAAATCCGTCAAGAAAGCGCAGAATTGCGGCAGGCTGCGGAATGAAGGTTGAGGATGTTAACAGACTTTTAAACCAGTACCGTCAGATGCAGAAAATGATGAAGCAGTTCAATTCAAAAAATTCGCGCAGAATGATGAAGCGAATGGGCGGTTTCGGCGGCTTCCCGATGTAATTAACACATATGTGTTTTTTATAAATTTATATATATTTTTTTGGAGGAATTTAAAATGGCAGTAAAAATCAGACTTCGCAGAATGGGCGCTAAGAAAGCTCCTTATTACCGTGTTGTTGTAGCAGATTCACGTTACCCCAGAGACGGCAGATTTATTGAGGAAATCGGTTCATACGATCCTATGAAAAATCCTGCTGAAATCAAAATAGACGCTGAAAAAGCTGCAAAATGGATTCAGAACGGAGCTCAGCCCACTGACACAGTTAAGGTCATTCTTAAAAAGAGCGGCGTAATTAAATAAGAGGAGCCGAGGATATGCAGGAACTTCTTATAACAATTGTACAGGGACTTGTTGAAAATCCCGACGCCGTAACAGTTACTGTTGACGAGCCTGACGAAAGAAATGTTACCGTTTACCATCTTCACGTCGCTGAGAGCGATATGGGCAGAGTTATCGGTAAGCAGGGCAGGATTGCAAAGGCAATCAGAACTATTGTCAAAGCAGGCGCTGTTCGCAGCGGCGAAAAAGTGCAGGTAGACATTGACTGAATGTCTGCCGAACAATAAAATACATTAAATGGGCGGGATTTTCTCCCGCCGTATTTCTTTAAGGATTACTATATGATTAAAGACTATTTTGAACTCGGTCAAATTGTGTCAACCCACGGCATTAAGGGTGAGGTACGCTTTGACCCGTGGTGCGACAGCCCCGATTTTGTAAAAAAATTCAAAACGCTTTATTATGACGCAAAAGGCGAAAAAAGTGTAAATGTGATTTCGGCAAGACCTCACGGCAACATTGCTATTCTTATGTTAGACGGAGTAACCTCCGTTGACGAGGCGCGTGCCTTGCGAGGAACAGTGCTTTATATGAAACGAAGCGATGTGCATTTGCCGAAAGGTACGTGGTTTATACAGGAGCTTATCGGGTGCAGCGTTGTTGATGCCGATACAAATAAAATTTACGGTAAAATCAGCGATGTTACGTCTACGGGAGCCAATGATGTTTATACCGTGAAAACACCGTCGGGAGATGTTTTATTCCCTGCGGTTAAGGAATTTATTGTCAGCACCGATGTTGAAGACGGCGTTGTAAAGGTAAGAGCGATTAAAGGAATTTTCAGTGATGAGGATTAATATAATGACGCTCTTTCCCGAGATGTGCGAAGCGGTTTTGTCCGAAAGCATAATCGGCAGAGCGAGAAAAAACGGATATATCGAAATAAATTGTATAAATATCAGAGATTATTCCAAGGATAAGCACAATCGTGTTGACGATTCATCCTACGGTGGAGGTATGGGAATGCTTATGCAGACTCAGCCGATATGCGACTGCTATAAAGCAATTTGTGAAAAATCAGGCAAAAAATCTCATTTAATTTATCTTTCTCCCTGCGGTGAAACGCTCACTCAGAAAAAAGTTAAGGAATTAGCGGAATATGACGAATTAACGCTTCTGTGCGGTCATTATGAGGGCATAGACCAAAGAGTGATTGACACGGTGGTTGACGAGCAGATTTCAGTGGGCGACTATGTGCTGACAGGCGGAGAGCTGCCTGCTCTTATAGTTACGGATTCGGTTGCCAGAATGCTGACGGGCGTGCTGCCGAATGATGAGGCAAAGGAATTGGAAAGCCATTACAACGGGCTTTTGGAATACCCGCAGTATACGCGTCCTTACGATTGGAACGGCGAAAAAGTACCTGATGTATTGCTGTCGGGGCATCACGGGAACATTGAAAAATGGCGCAGAGAGCAGTCGCTTTTAATGACGGCAAGGCTTAGACCCGATATGCTGAAAACAGCGGAGCTGTCAAAAAAGGATAAAGAATTTTTATCCCAAAACGGATTTGAGAATTTGATTAAATAAAATATATTCATTTTATAAAGTGATTTCGCTTTCTCAATGAGTGAGAAAAAAACTGAAGAAATTTTGTTTTCCCAAAACAATTTTTAACGGGCGGATGAAAGGCATCCGCCCCTGATTTTTGCGCTTTCGGCGATGCGGATTTTTGCCGATGTATTTTATTTTGCTTGCACAGTTTTAATATTTTCCCCGCTCCGTTCATATATTGGCTGTGGGGGTGGAAAAGTGAATTTTATCACCGTAAAATTTAGCAGAAAATTATTTTTAATTGTTGTTCTTTTCCTTGTTGCAGCTTGCGTTTTGTCTTCTTTATATGTGAAAAAATATAAATCGGCAAAAGCTATGCAGGAAAGCCTTAACGAAAGCGAGTCCGTAACGGAAATACAAGCCCAATCGCAACCGAAAACAAAAAATGAGAAAAGCACGGAGGACGGTACATTTCAAAATATGAGGGACAAAAACGGTAACGCTTATTTTCCGAAAGGCGAGTTTACCGTTTATTTAACCTTTGACGACGGACCGTCCAAAAATACTCCTCAAATTCTTTCCTTGCTTCAAAAATACGGTATAGGCGCCACATTTTTTGTTATTAACGGGAAATATAATGAATATATGAAGGATATTGTGAACAGCAACAGCGCAATAGCTCTTCATTCGTATTCGCACAAATATCCCGAAATCTATTCCTCCGAAAAGGCATTTCTTGACGATTTGGAAAAAATTCATAATTTGGTTAAAAGCGAAACGGGAGTAGACACAAGAATTATTCGCTTTCCGGGCGGCAGCAGTAATACAATCAGCAGAAGGTACTGTAAGGGTATAATGACCAAGCTTGTAAAAGACGTGAAAGAAGCAGGCTATATATATTTTGACTGGAACTGTGATAACGGTGACGCAGGCGGAAAAAATCTGAGCGCGGATTACC
>CANARN010000032.1 GCA_947364045.1 uncultured Clostridia bacterium | reverse complement strand
ATTGTCATATTTTAGCGTATTTTCACACATATAAAAGCAAAAATGCAAGTCAAATTTTTGTTATAAACAGAATAAAATTTAAAGCACAGCAGACAAGTTGCGCGCTGCAAGGTTGCGCGGTTTGTCTTAAAATGCAAACTTTAATAAGCATCTTTTCCTGCTCCAACAAACAAAAACCGGCAAGAGCCTAAAGGCTATTGTCGGTTTTTGTTTTTCATAACCAATCGTTTAAAGCGGCAAAGCATAAAACAGTTGGCTTTTAATTTTATTTAATCGGTTACTCCGTGCAACTCGCAGTTAAGCTGAATGGCGTCAAATGCGTCAATAACGCCGTCGCCGTTTACATCCGCTGCCGCAAACTGAGCTTTATCCGAATAGGTTTTTTGCTTGCATAGAACAATATTACGAATTTCAGTGTAATCGGCGGAGTTTACGCTGTTGTCTTTGTTAACGTCACCAAGACGTACAATTGTATATGTTCTTGAAACAGGGCTTGTAATATTTACTTTTCCGCATGTTGTTACGCCTGAAACCGTCGCTTTGTTGGTAGACGGAGCGTTGCCTGCCCAGGATGAATAAGTGCAAAGAATTTGCCTGTTTGCCACGGCGTCTTTTTTAATAAACATAAAGCCTTTGCTGTTGTCAAATACGGCTTCGGAATCCCACATAGGAATAACACCCGTATAGCTTTGAGCGGAAAGAACGGGGTAAGTAAGAGAAAATGCCGAACTTGAAAAATGAGTTCCCGTATTAATGTGGTCGCCGCCGGACTCGGTTCCGTTGCCGAATTTCGTTTTGCCGAAAACTGCATTAATGCTTTCACTGCCTGTTAGGAAGTAATCATAGTAAATTGTACCCTGGTCATCCCATGTTACGTCCATTCCATACCATTTACCGTCCTCCATTTGAACGTAATTCCATTCGTGAGCGCCGCCGTTACCTGTGCCTACAACAATAATACAGGGTATATTTTCTCTGTCGCAAAGAAGCTTAAAGGCTTCTGCATAGCCCTCGCAGACAGCCTGACCTTTAAGAAATACTCCTGTCGGCTGATGAGCCATCGGAACGTTCATTGTATAAACCGTCATTTTGCAAATGCCGTCGTGAATGGATTTTATTTTAGCGTACCGTGTATTTCCCGTAATCTTAAAGCTGTTGACAGCGTTTATCAGCTGATTGTAGCAGCTTTTTACGGTATTGCAGTCAGCGTAGCTGTTTGCATCAATGCTTAACGATAATTCCATTTTCGGAACAGAGTAATTGTCTGTACCGTAAGTGCTATAGCTGTATTGGTAAGAAAATCCGCTCAGCCAAAAATATTCGGGATAATCGTCTATCAAGGCGGTGATTGCGCCGATAACAGCGCTTTTTATATCATCCTTCGCCGTTTTTACTTTGACAATAAAGGAATTTTCGGGGAATTTTATCTCTAATTTAAAGGCAGGCATTTCTGTACCGTCGCTGTATTTGACAGTTGACGGCGTGCCTGTCAGTCCGCCGTTATATTTAACAATTGCATCGTAAAGAAGACTTTGATTTGTGTCAAGATAATCGCCGAAGGAGTGACAGCGGTTCGGGTTTGAATAAAAAGCAAAAGGCTTAATAAAATCAGAATTCTTATCAGGAAAGAAATATTCATCTTCCAATGCTTCAACCCAATACGTTTCGCTTTCGTGTTCAATACAAATGGCGTAAGGCGTAACCGCAGCCGACATTGAAAGAAGTAATACGGAAAGCAAAATACAAAAGAATTTTTTCATAAAAATCACATTTTGAATTATTTTTTCTCAAGGAATGAGGACAGCTCGTCCATAAAAGCGTTAACATCTTTAAAATGCTTGTAAACAGAGGCAAAACGGACATATGCAACCTCGTCGATTTCCTTGAGCTTTTCCATTACAAGCTCGCCGATTTTAACGCTGGAAACCTCGCGGTCAAGGGAGTTCTGGAGAGAAACCTCAATTTCGCTGACGGCTGTTTCAATTGTATCCATTGAAACATGGCGCTTTTCGCAGGCCCTTACCATACCTCTCATTAGCTTGTCACGGTCAAACGCCTCACGGGATTTATCCTTTTTTACGACCAAAATCGGAACGCTTTCAATGATTTCGTAGGTTGTAAATCTTTTAGCGCATTTCATACATTCTCTGCGCCTGCGTATTCTCTCGCCTTCGTCTGTGGGGCGGGAGTCAATAACCTTGCTTTCTTCGTATCCGCAAAACGGACATTTCATAAAAAATCACACCCAATCTTTTAAAATAAACGCAAAGCGTTATAGTAAATTTTCGTCCGTCTTTGCCGGTATGCCGTCAGACACAGACAAAGGGACATTTAAATGCTTACATTATTTTAACATATTTCAAATATAAATGTAAAGATTTTATATGCGGATTTTTAGGGTAAATATTAACAGATTGTTAAATTTAAAACCAATATTGACTATCGGTCATTTTGTGCTATACTTATGTAGGTAAAAAAATTTGCGAGGTGATTCGGTGAATAAAATAACAAAGAAAAAAAGCGAAAAGTACAGTAAAATTATAGATTCGGCTTTTGAGTTGTTTGAAAAAAAGGGACCGCACGTCGTGTCAATAGACGAAATAGTGAAATCGGCAGGTATTGCAAAGGGAACCTTTTACCTATATTTTCACGATAAGCACGATTTGGTTTCAAAGCTTATATTGGACAGAGCCGAAAAATATATGAACAGTATAAGTCTTGAAAATGAAGAAATTACCGACAATGAGCAGTTTTGCGAAAAACTAAGGTCATACATTGAGTACCTTTGCAGCTTTCTTGAAAAAAACAGAACGCTGACGCTGCTTATAGACAAAAATATTAACGTTTGCGTCAATGCGATAATAGAAGCTACGGACAGCTCGCTGTATGAGCTGTATGCAAACATAAAAAGCTATCTGTTAAAATGCGGAGCGGAAGAAAAGAGCTTTACGGTAAAGTTCTATTTGTACGTTGAACTGACGGTGGCGTCTGTTTGCAATGCGGTTTTAAGAGAACATCCGTACAAAATTGACAAGGTAAAGAATAATTTGTACGAGATTATATTAAACGGTATAGCCGGAGAAAAATCAGCAGGGAGGTTATGCGAATGATTAAAAAATTAGCATTATGGGAGTCAAAACACCCTAAGAAAATAATTATTATAGCGCTTATATTGCTTATTCCGTCACTGTTGGGCTTTGCTTTTACAAGAGTAAATTACGATATTATGTCGTATCTTCCCGACACGCTTGAGTCGGTTCAGGGCGAGCAGGTGCTTGATGAAAAATTCAAAAATTCGGGTATGTCAATGGTGATTGTTGACAGTATGCCTGCAAAATACACCGCAGAGCTTAAATCCGAGATTGAGAAGATTGACGGGGTTTCATCGGTTATCTGGACTGACACAATAGCCGATTCAACAATTCCGGTGGAAATTCTTCCCGATGTAATGAAGGATATTTTTTACAGTAAAGACGAATCCAAAACTATGATGCTTGTTCAGTATGAGGAAGCGGGTTCGTCCGACAGAACTCTTGACGCAATAAGTGAAATTAAAAAGCTTATGAACGACAAGGTGCTTATCAGCGGACTCACCGCAATTACCGAGGATATAAAGGAAATTTGTATTACGCAAGCACCCCTTTACGTTGCCTTTGCAGTTATTTTGGCATTTATTGCAATGCTTTTAATGACTGATTCCTGGTTCTTGCCGCCCGTTGTTCTGTCGGCTCTCGGAATGGCAATCCTTTATAATATGGGTACAAATATATTTATAGGTGAAATTTCCTTTGTTACGCAAACTCTCGCGGCGATATTGCAGTTGGGCGTTACAATGGACTATTCAATTTTCCTTGTCGACCGCTATCATGAAGAAAAGCTGATTTACGGCGACAGACGAGAGGCTATGGCAAATGCGATAGTAAAATCAATAACAGCATTGACGGGCAGCTCGCTTACAACAATTTTCGGTTTTATCGCGCTGATGTTTATGCAGTTCTCAATGGGCTTTGACATAGGCTTTGTTATGGCAAAGGGTATTGTTTTCGGTCTTGTAACCGTTGTGACCATTTTACCTGCATTAGTACTGCTTACGGAAAAATATATTGACAAATTCAAGCACCGTTCTCTTATGCCTGACTTCAGCAAAATAAACAACTGGGTGTTTAAACACAAGAAAGTGCTTGCGATAGTTTTTGTTGTATTGCTTATTCCGTCATTCTTTATTCAGAGCAAAGCAAAGCTTTATTACAGTATGGATAAAGCTCTTCCGCAGGATCTTATTTCGGTACGGGGACTTAATCAGCTGAAGGACGAATTCGGAATGGCTTCATCTCAGTTTATCATATTTGACGATAATCTTCCCGCCGGTGAGATTATGCAGATGGAGGATGCAATTGAAGAGCTTGACGGCGTAACCTCGATTCTTTCCTATAATTCATTTTTAGGACCTGCAATTCCAAGCAGTATTATTCCCGATGAAATACTTAAAATCTGCAAGGCAGAGGGGCTTCAGCTGATGATGGTGAATTCCGAGTATTCCACCGCAACAGATGAGCTGAATGACCAGGTTGTGAAAATAGAAAAAATAGCTAAAGCCTATGACCCGAATGCCTTGGTTACAGGCGAGGGCGCAATTTCAAAGGATATGGTTGTAACTACAAGCCGTGACTTTACAATAACGGGCATAGTTTCAATAGCGGCAATTTTCATTCTTATTGCAATTTGCTTTAAGTCGCTGAGCATACCTATAATTTTGGTTCTTTCAATTGAACTTGCCATTTGGCTGAATTTAAGTTTGTCGGTGATTTTCAAAAGTCAGATTTCGTTTATTGACCCGACGGTTATTAACTGTGTTCAGCTGGGCGCTACGGTTGACTACGCAATTTTGCTGACGACAAGGTTCAGGGAAGAGCTTCAAAACGGAGTTCCTAAAAATGACGCTGTTCTGAAAGCGGTCGGAGCGGCTGAAAAATCAATTCTTCAGTCGGCGTCGGTGTTCTTTATGGCGACCTTCGGCGTATACCTCGTTTGCGATATAACGCTTATCAAGGGCATTTGCGCGCTTCTGGCAAGAGGCTCTGTAATAAGCGCGGTGGTTATTGTGGTATTTACAACTCCGATTCTTTATCTTTGCGAATCCTTTATTGACAAAACCTCGCTTGACTGGAGATGCATTAAGCCGAGAAAAAAGAAAAATAAAAAAGCATTTGAAAAATCTACTGAGGAGGCAGAAAATAATGCGTAAAAATATATTTTTTAAAGCTGTAGCTTCAATTCTTGCCGTATCGCTTTTGCTGTTAACGGCGGCAGGCTGCGGAAAGAAAACAACGGGTAATGAAATGCTCGACGTATATTCAGGCAAAAAGGAATACAAACAGACGGAGTATTCAAATATTACAGAAAAATTTAAAAAGCAGGAAACTGTTTACGTGAATTTAGCTCCCGACGGAACAACGTCAAATATTACGGTTACGGATTGGATTCATACCGATATGCCGCAGGTAAGAGTTGCCGATATAAGCAATCTTAAAAATATCCGCAATGTAAGAACTCTTGCAGAGCCTGTAAAGACTGATAAAAATGTTTTTTGGGATATGGACACGACAGACCTTTATTACAGCGGCGAAACGGAAACCGAGCCGCCTGTAACCTTTAAAATCCGCTATTTCCTTGAGGGAACGGAAATGACCGCCGAGCAGATTGCCGGCAAGAAGGGCAATGTTAAAATTCAGGTTGAAGCTAAAAACAACCTTACCGTTCCCGCCAAAATTAAGGGTAAGGACTATACCATGAGCTGTCCTATGTTAATGATTGGCGGAACGATTCTTTCAGAGAGCGTTTTCACCAACATTTCAATTGATAACGGCTCAATGATGAGTGACGGCGACAAGCAGATTTTATTCTTCTTCGGCGTTCCCGGAATGGACGAAAGTTTGGGAATATCCGAGCTTGGACTTGATTTTATTGATTACAGTCTTTACAGCAGCACTTACTGTATATCCGCTTATACGGAAAGCTTTGAGCTTGGTAATATGATGTTCTCTGTAATGCCGCTGGCTTCCATAGGCAATTTGGGTAACGGAGGACTTCCCACAAGCGTTGAGAGCATTAAAAAGATAATTTCGGATGTTGAGAATATTCAAAAGGCGCTTACAGGGCTTGATGTTGACAAAATTGTTAATCTTCTTTACGGCGATGCCAATAAATTGCAGGATATGCTGGACGCTGTGGGCGACGCAGTCCGTCTTTATGAGGAAAACGAAAAGCTTATTAAGGTTATCGGCAAATATATGACCGATGAAAATCTCGCAAAGCTTGACAAGCTTGCAAAAGACCTTGAAAAAACAGATCTGAATGCAGTTTCAAATACTCTTAACGACCCGGCGGTTATGGCTCTTGTAAAGCTTTTGCCGCAGCTTTCCTCAAGTCTTGCAAGCTTTTCCGTTCTTGCTCAGGATTTGAACGCCGTAATGCCTATTTTACAGGCGATGATGCAGGAAATGGATTCAGACCCTGAGGTTAAAAAGTCTATGGAAAATCTTCCGCAGACACTCACGGAGCTTAAACGTATTTTAAATGTAATTGAGCAAAACAAGGAGCTTTTGAACGCTATCGGCGAGCTTTCAAGCGCGGACAGCGCCGACAAGCTGGATGCTATTATGAAAACTGCGGATAAATATGCGGACATCGGCTCGCTCAGCAATTCAGATACTGATTTGCTTGCAGAGCGTGTAAAGCAATGGATAGATGTCGGCTTGCAATATACAATTTTTACCGAATGTCCTATTGAGGCGGAATCATCGGTAATGTTTGTTTACAAAACCGCCGCAGTTAAAGCATAATTTCAACTTTTAAATTTATTCGGGTACTTGAAAGTATCCGAATAATATGATAAAATAACCGAAATAATCAATAAAGAGGTGTAAGGATGTATAGCTTTTCTTGCAAATAAAAACGGAATAAGCAGTAGTACTTTTTCGGTATTATTGCGCCTTTTTGCAGGAAAGTTATTATCTTATCAGACCTTTATTCAGTGTTTCAAACCGCTTTTACGGCGGTGAATATACGCTGTCGTCAGGGCCGCAGAGCAAAGCTTTTCTGCGGCTCTTATTTTTTTATTAAGGAGAAATGATTTATGTCGATGATAAAAACAGAAAATCTTACTTTTTCTTATCCGGGCGCGTGTGAGAATGTTTTTGAAAATGTAAATATTCAAATTGATACTGACTGGAAGCTCGGTCTTGTGGGCAGAAACGGCAGAGGAAAAACAACATTTTTGAATCTGCTGATGGGCAAATATGAATACAGCGGTAAAATTTATTCATCCGTTCGGTTTGACTGTTTTCCGTATGAGGTAACGGACAAAAGCCGGCTTACAAATGAAATACTAAGTGAAATTGCCCCTGCGGCGCAGGAATGGGAGCTAATACGAGAGCTGTCTTACTTGCAGGTGGAGGCAGATGCTCTGTACCGTCCCTTTGAAACGCTGTCGGGCGGAGAGCAGACTAAGACGCTTTTGGCGGCGCTGTTCTGCAACGAAGGACACTTTTTACTGATTGATGAGCCTACCAATCATTTGGACACAAGAGGACGCGAAACGGTAGCGGCATACCTGAAAAAGAAAAAGGGCTTTATTTTAGTTTCGCATGACCGTTGCTTTTTAGACGGATGTGTCAATCACATTCTGTCAATAAATAAGGCGGATATTGAGGTGCGGTGCGGCAATTTTTCATCTTGGTCGGCTGATTTTGAACGTCAGCAAAAGAGCGAGGCGGCTCAGAATGAGCAGTTAAAAAAGGAAATTAAACGATTACAGCAGGCGGCTGAACGGTCGGCGGAGTGGTCTGATAAAACAGAAAATACCAAATACGGTAACAGTGTTTTTGACAAAGGGTATGTGGGGCATAAAGCCGCCAAAATGATGAAGCGTTCAAAGTCTGCCGAGGCACGTCAGAAAAAGGCAATCGAGCAGAAAACGGGATTACTGAAAAATACTGAAGCTGCCGAAAAGCTAAAGATTTCCCCTTTGGTTTACCGCTCTGAAAACCTCGCAGCTTTTTCGGATACGGTAATAAAATATGACGGCAGGGCAGTGTGCAAGCCGGTTTCATTTTCCGTGAAACGGGGCGACCGGATTGCGCTTGACGGTAAAAACGGAAGCGGTAAGTCAAGCCTTTTAAAGCTTTTAATCGGCGAAAATATTGAATATGACGGTAAATTTACATTAGGCTCGGGACTTGTGATTTCTTATGTTCCGCAGGATACCTCATGTTTAACCGGCTCTTTACAAACGCTTGCAGAGGAGAAAAGAATCGATGAAACCTTATTTAAAACGGTTTTGCGGAAAATGGGCTTTGAAAGGTGTCAGCTTTTAAAGGATATGCGTGATTTTTCCGCAGGGCAAAAGAAAAAGGCTCTGCTCGCAAAAAGCCTTTGCGAAAGCGCGCACCTTTATGTTTGGGACGAGCCGTTAAACTATATAGACATATATTCCCGTATGCAGCTTGAAAATCTTATTAAAGAATTTGCACCCACAATGATTTTTGTGGAACACGACAAGGCTTTCAGAGATGAAATTGCCGTAAAGACCGTTACGTTAAAATAAAGCAGATGATGGGAAAAATTTTTCTGAAATATTTTACAGTATGCTTATGAATTGCACGGTATTAAAATTTATATTTACTTTAAATTTGTTCTTGAATTACCTGAAAAACAGTACTATAATATTTTAGAAAATTTTACGTTTTGTTTGGAGATAACAATGAAACACGAAAACAATATGCTCAGCGGCAATGCGCTAAAGAGCATAATTATTTTTGCTTTTCCCATTATGCTGTCGTCGCTTCTTCAGTATAATTACACGCTTGTTGATAATATTATAGTCGGGCGGTATGTAAATACCGACGCTTTGGCGGCTGTCGGCAATGTAGGCTCAATAAATTCGTTTATTATCGGCGCGGCGCTGGGCTTAACCAGTGGCTTTACAATTCCCGTTTCCCACGCTTTCGGGGCAAGAAATAAAAATAAGATAACGCTGTACGCTTCAGGAAGTATTGTAATTGCATTTCTGATAGGCGTATTTCTTGTCGTTTTTGCGCACATAGTTTCGTCTCCGCTTTTGCGTCTTATCGGTACTCCCGAAGAAATAATCGGCGTTTCAGAGTCTTATGTAAATATTCTTTATTTCGGAATACCGTTCCAAATGCTTTCAAACAATTTTACTGCAATTTCGCGAGCTGTCGGCGAGAGTAAGAAGCCGCTTTATCTTTTTGCGGTAAGTTGCGTTGCGAATTTTCTGCTCGATTTGCTGTTTGTGAAAAATCTGAAATGGGGCGTTGAGGGCGCGGCGGCAGCCACGCTGATTTCCCATATTGTCGCATCTGCCTTAACGGGCTTTTATATAATTAAAATTAATAAGGATGTCGAAATAAAGCACAGCGATTTGCGGCTTCGGCCGAAAGTGGCGCTTGAGCAGTTAAAGCTCGGGATACCCGTTTCCTTGCAGTTTACCGTGACGTCAATCGGCTCAATGTGCCTGCAAAGCGCTGTAAATTCCTTCGGCGCAAATGTTATGGCAGGCTTTACTGCGGCAGGCAGAGTTGAAAATCTGACGAATATTCCGATGAGTGGACTGGGCGTGGCAACTCAGACCTTTGTGGGTCAAAATTACGGAGCAGGTAACTATGAACGGATTATCAAGTCGGTAAAACGCATTTTTATTCTTGATATTTTGGTTTCCGTTATAATGAGCGTTACTCTTTACACAATAGGAATACCGATGGTGTCGCTGTTCTCGTCGGAGCCCAACAGCGAAATGCTCTTTGCGGCAAAGCATTACATAACTGCGATTTCTCTTTGCTACAGTCTTGTTGCGGTGCTTTTCGTGCTGAGAAATACTTTACAGGGCTTGGGCTTTACTTACTCAAATACAATTGCGGGCATGGGCGAGCTTTTGGGCAGAATTGCTGTTGCATTTATTTTGACGCCTGTTTTGGGCTTTAATGCGATTTGCTTTGCAGGACCTGCGGCGTGGCTTTTAGCGGATATTCCTCTTGCGGTAATTTGTATACATAAGATGCAGAATTTTAGAAAGTTAACAGGAAAAAATAAAATTACGCTTGAAAACAGATAAAGAAACGAATATAATAAAAGCATAAAAATTCAGGAGGTTTTTATTATGGCAAACAAGTATGAAGGCACACAGACAGAGAAAAATTTACAGGCTGCTTTTGCAGGCGAGTCACAGGCAAGAAATAAATATACATATTTTGCTTCGGCAGCTAAAAAAGAGGGCTATGAACAGATTTCGGCTTTGTTCTTAAAAACAGCAGACAACGAAAAAGAGCATGCTAAAATGTGGTTTAAGGAGCTGAGCGGAATAGGCAATACAAGCGAAAACCTTGCCGCCGCCGCAGAGGGCGAAAACTACGAATGGACAGATATGTATGAGGGCTTTGCAAAGACCGCCGAGGAAGAGGGATTTACAGCTCTTGCAGCGAAATTCAGAGCAGTAGCGGCTATTGAAAAGGCTCACGAGGAAAGGTACCGCGCGCTCCTTAAAAATGTTGAAACAGCTCAGGTCTTTGAAAAGAGCGAGGTTAAGGTTTGGAAATGCCGTAACTGCGGACACATTGTGGTCGGCACAAAGGCGCCTGAGGTTTGCCCCGTTTGCGCACATCCGCAGAGCTTTTTCGAGATTAAAGAAGAGAATTATTAATTTTTAATTTTAACAGGTAAGGGACGGTGTATGGATCGTCCCAAATTGTAGGGACAGCCGACTCGGCTGTCCGAATTTTTTACTTTTTTATCCCAATTTATGCAAACAAGCGCATAAAAATTAAGAAAAGACTATACAAAATAATGTTTTTAATGTAAAATAACCGTTAGAATATTTTATAATACAGTTATTCGGAGGATTTATGGAACAGAAAAGAAGTTCATTCGGCGGAACCATAGGCTTTGTTCTTGCGGCGGCAGGCAGTGCTGTGGGACTCGGTAACATTTGGAGATTTCCTTATTTGGCGGCGAAGGACGGCGGCGGACTGTTTATTATTATATATTTGATTTTGGCGTTAACCTTCGGATTTTCACTTTTGACAACAGAGGTTGCCATAGGCAGAAAATCAAAGCAAGGGCCGCTTACAGCGTACAGTAAAGTTAAAAAGGGCTGGGGCTTCCTGGGAGTACTTGGGTGTCTTGTTCCCGCAATTATTATGCCTTACTACTGTGTAATCGGCGGTTGGGTAGTGAAATATTTATTCGCATTTTTAAAGGGCGACGGAGCTGCCGCCGCGCAGGACGGATATTTTACATCTTTTATATCCGGCACTTATGAGTCGATAATTATGATGGCGGTTTTCTTCTTTATTGTCGCATTTATAATTTTCCTCGGTGTTAACAAGGGTATTGAAAGTATGTCAAAGGTCATAATGCCTATACTGATTGTACTTGTTGTGGGCATTGCGGCGTTTTCTCTTACAATAAAATATGAAGCGCCGGACGGAACGGTCAGAACGGGTCTTGAGGGTCTGAAGATATTACTGATTCCGAATTTTGAGGGCATTACGGCAGGCAAATTCTTAAATGTGCTTGTGGACGCAATGGGTCAGCTGTTTTTCAGCCTGTCTGTCGCTATGGGCATTATGATAGCTTACGGCTCTTATGTCAGCGATAAAGCAAATCTTTCAAAATCCATAAACCAAATCGAAATTTTTGACACTGTTGTGGCAATTTTGGCGGGAGTTATGATTGTACCTGCCGTGTTTACATTTATGGGTCAGGAGGGACTCGATTCCAGCGGACCGGGGCTTATGTTCATTTCTCTGCCGAAGGTTTTTGCCGCAATGGGCAAGGCGGGAAATGTTATAGGCTGTCTTTTCTTTGCAATGGTGCTTTTTGCGGCGCTTACAAGCGCAATTTCAATTATGGAAGCTGTTGTATCTTCGTTTATTGACGCATTTAAAATGTCACGTTTGAAAGCAACGGCGTTAGAGGGTGTAATCGCTCTTGTCGGCGCGGTTGTTGTCTGCCTTGGCTATAATAAGCTGTATTTTGAGGCAAAGCTGCCAACGGCAGACGGCGTTCAGATTCTTGATATTCTCGACTATATCAGCAATAACATACTTATGCCTATTGTTGCAATTGCAACCTGTATTCTTATAGGCTGGGTTGTAAAGCCGAAAACAGTTATTGACGAGGTCGAGAAAAGCGGCAGTAAAATGGGCAGAAAAAGGCTTTACGTTGTAATGATTAAATATGTAGCCCCCATTTTGCTATTCATTCTTTTCTTAAAATCAGTGGGAGTAATAAATCTCGGATAACAAACAAAAAAGAGAGTCGGCGGTTCGTCTACTCTCTTTTGTTATAATTGGGATGTTTTTTATGATATTTCAACCGGAAATTTATTTTGGACGATGTGGGCATCGTCCACTACTTATTTTTTACTTACTTTAACTGCGGGTAAAATTTTAGGTTTCTTTTCGCCTGCATTTACCATTTCCCTTATGAGCATTTTACGCAGCTCTTTTCGTACATTGCTGTAATCGGGATTTTTTACAAGATTATATTTTTCAATCGGGTCTTTTTCCAAATCGTAAAGGTAGTTCTCAAAATAAACGGGAGAGCTGAAAAAGGTAAATCCGGAAACAAAAGGAGCTTTAACTGAATATTTATATTTCTTTGTCCTTATGGCTCTGCCGCAGTGGCTTTCGGAAATCTGCAAAAATACGCAGTCACGCTCTTCGCCCGTTTCAATTTCTTTTATAAGCGATTTACCCATATATTCGGGCGGAATGTCAATCCCTGCAAGCTCTAACAGCGTCGGCGGCAGGTCAATAAGGCTTACAAGTCTTTCGTCTTTCTTTCCGCCCCCAAAGAATCCGCCTGAAATTATGAGCGGAGTGTGGATTGCGCTGTCATGGCAGGAGCGTTTGTATTCAAAATTCCTCGTCTTAAAGTGTGAGCCGTGGTCGCTTGTGTAAATTATTACTGTGTTGTCGTAAATTCCCATATCCTTAAGCTTTTTTACAAGCTTGCCCACATTTTCGTCAATTCGGTTTATTGCCGCTATGTAGTCAGGGTACATTTCCTTATAGTCGCCGTTTAAAAATGTCAAATCAGGGGGCAGGGGGTAATCCTTAAATTTCGGAACGGTTTCCGTCGGTCCTTCGTAGCGGTGACGGTCATTTTGGTGGTGCGGCTCAATTTGCGAAATGAACATAAAGAAAGGCTTGTCAGAGGTTTTCTGCTCCAAGTAATCAAGGGCAAAATCGTTTATGCAGTCTGCGCGGTAACCCTTAAACTCCACCTTGTTATTGTTTTCGTCAAAAACATATCCGTCATAGCCGTGAGAGGTGAATTCAAGAATGTCCGCCGCCATCCAAAAGTCTTTGTAGCCGCCGCGTTTTTCTTTGGGAACAGCAGTTTTTTCGCAGTGAAAGCCTTTGCCGGGAAATCTGTCAGACGCTAAGTGCCATTTTCCTATATATGCGGTTTCATAGCCGGCTTCGTTAAAATATTCCGCCAGCGGTTTAATGTCGTCACAAAGAGGGATACCGTTACAAACGCTTTTGTTCTGCGTGGCGTAAACGCCTGTTTGCAAGCACGCCCTTGCAGGGCCGCAGACCGGCTGACAGGTATATGAATTTTCAAAGAAAACGCCCTCATCGGCAAGGCTCATAAGATTCGGCGTAACAGCTTCGTTTACCGTGTCCCACCGCTGCTGGTCCGAAAAATAAAATATTATGTTCGGTTTCATAAAACACCCTTTAAAAATATTATTGTTTACTTTAATATTATAAATTAAAGTTATCCAAAATTCAACGGATAAAATAAGTATATTTTACTTGTAAATTTTTTCTTTATGTGATAAACTGAAAATGATATTTATATTGGGAGAATTTTTGAATGAGAATCGTTGTAAAGGTAGGAACATCAACGCTTGCCCACTCTACAGGCAGGATAAATATAAGACGGGTAGGCTCGCTTTGCAGAGTACTCAGTGATTTGCTTAATGCAGGAAATGAAATAATACTTGTGTCCTCCGGCGCAATAGGTATGGGCGTAGGCAAGCTCTCTTTGGGCGACAAGCCTGAGGATATGGCTACAAAGCAGGCGGCGGCGGCAGTTGGTCAGTGCGAGCTGATGTATATTTACGATAAAGAATTTTCGGAATATAATCACACAATTGCTCAAATTCTTATTACAAATTCAATCGTAAACAATGAAACCGACCATAAGAATTTCATAAATACGGTGTCAAGGCTTTTAGAATTCGGCGTTATGCCCGTTATCAATGAGAATGATACTATTTCAACCGAGGAAATCGTTATCGGCGATAATGACACTCTGGGCGCTATTGTTGCGACAAGCCTTAATGCCGATTTGCTCGTTATTTTATCCGATATTGACGGGCTTTATGACAAAGACCCGAGAACAAACGGCGACGCAGTTCTTATTAAAGAGGTTTACGAAATAAATAATGAAATAATGCTTATGGGTAAAGGCACAGGCTCAACGCTCGGCACGGGCGGAATGCACACAAAGCTTCGCGCGGCAAAAGCGGTTACCGAAAAGGGAATTGATATGGTAATTGCCAACGGAAGCGACCCTAAAATTTTATATGATATTGCTGAAAATAAAGATGCAGGCACAAGATTTTACGGAAAGAAATGAAAATTATGACAACAAATGAGATACTTATTGCGGCAAAGAATGCAAAGAAGGACGTGAAGCGCCTTACAAACGAAGAAAAGAATAACGCCATAAACGTAATGGCAGATAAGCTTTTGCAAAATGCAAATTACATTCTCTGCGAAAACGAAAAAGATATAAATGACGCTAAAGGTCAAATTTCGGACGTTATGATTGACCGCTTGTCTTTATCAAAGGAAAGAATAACCGCTATGGCGAACGGTATGCGGGAGGTTATGTCTCTTCCCGACCCCAACGGGAAAATACTCAATACAGTAAAAAGACCCAACGGGCTTGTTATTGAAAAAACGGCTGTGCCTATGGGCGTAATCGGCATAATTTACGAAAGCCGCCCGAATGTTACAAGCGACGCCGCAGTACTTTGTTTTAAAAGCTCAAATGTGTGCGTATTGAGGGGCGGAAAAGAGGCTTACAGAACGTCAAAGGCTATTGTTAATGCGCTTCGAGAGGGTCTTGAAGCCTGCAAAATTAACAAGGATGCAATTCAGCTTATAGACGATACAACAAGGCAGAGCGCTAACGAAATGATGACCGCAAAGGGCAAAATTGACTTGCTGATACCCAGAGGCGGAAAGGGTCTTATCAGCGCTTGCGTTAAAAATGCTACTGTACCGTGTATTGAAACGGGAACGGGTATTTGCCATATTTACGTTGAAAAAACGGCTGACACCGAAATGGCTTTGAATATAATTGATAATGCCAAAACCTCGCGTCCGTCGGTCTGCAATGCCTGTGAGGTAACAGTAGTTGATGAGAAAATAGCAGAAGAATTTTTACCTCAGCTTTATAAAAGGCTGACGGAAAACAGAGAAAATCCCGTTAAATTTGTTGTCGATGAAAAAGCGGCAAAAATCATTGACGGTATTCCTGCGGGGGACGACGGCTTTGACACGGAATTCCTTGACTACGTGTTGGCTGTTAAGGTGGTAAAAAATACAGAAGAAGCGGTTGAGCATATTTTGTCACATTCAACGGGTCACAGCGAAGCAATTGTGACAAGCGACACCGAAAAGGCTGAATATTTTGTAAATAATACGGATTCAGCGGCAGTTTATGTTAACGCCTCAACCCGTTTTACCGACGGCGGCGAATTCGGACTCGGCTGTGAAATGGGCATTTCAACTCAGAAGACCCATGCAAGAGGACCTATGGGGCTTTCTGAGCTTATGACATACCATTATGTAATTAAAGGAAACGGACAGGTGAGATAATTGTTTGAATACGGATTTATAGGCACGGGTAATATGGCTTCGGCTCTTTGCAGGGCTTTGGTGAAGAGCGTTTCACCGAAATGCGTTTTGCTTTCTGACAGAACGGCGGAAAAGGCCGAGGAACTGGCTCAGAACCTTGGCTGTGAAGCGGCGGACAATAAAAGCGTTGCGGAAAAATGTAAATACATATTTTTAGGCGTAAAGCCTCAGATGCTCAGCGCTTTAGCTGATGAAATAAAGCCGTATTTAGAGAAAAGAGAGGACAGATTTGTTCTCGTTTCCATGGCGGCAGGCAGAAGCATCAATAATATAACAGCGCTTTTCGGAGGATTTCCCGTAATCAGAATTATGCCCAATGTGGCTTGCGCTGTTGGTGAGGGTATGATTCTCTGCGCTAAAAACAGCCTTGTGACAGATGAAGAATACAGCGCATTTTTTACGGCAATGAGTAAATCGGGTAAAACGGACGATATTCCCGAAGCGCTTATTGACGCCGCGTCGGCGGTTTCGGGGTGCGGACCTGCCTTTGTTTTTGAGATTATTGAGGCTCTCGCAGACGGCGCCGTTGCCTGCGGAGTGCCGAGAGACAAGGCGTATCTTTATTCGGCTCAGACGTTGCTGGGTTCAGCAAAGCTGATGCTTAGTACAGGTAAAAACCCTGCGGCTCTTAAGGATTCGGTTTGCAGTCCGGGCGGGACTACAATTGAAGGAGTCAGAAAGCTTGAAAAGGGCGGTCTGCGGTCTGCTCTTATGGAAGCAGTAATTGCATCCTACGAAAAAACGCTGAATATTTAATGTAAATGAGGGTACAGGGGTTCAACGTACTCTTAAATAAAAAGGGAAAAATTTAATAAAAAAAGGGGAAACAGGTTATGAAGAGAACTTACAAAAGCTGGCTTAACGGCGAGGTTAAGAGTGAACAAAGGGAATACACCGAGCCGACAAAACTTCTTGACAGCGAGGGCAATCTTTTGGCGGCAGGCTGGGCAAGACACAATGTTTTTGAATATGACAGAAGTCTTGTGAAGAAGAGCCATTCAAGAAAAGAGTGGGATTTTTACCAGATTTCAAACGGAAGATATATGGTGCAGATAAGCTTTGCCAATATCTCAATCGGCGGTTATGTTTGCGCGGCGCTTGTGGATTTGCAAAATCCCAATCCGAATAAAAAGCTTGCGGCAGGCACAATAACTGCGCCTCAGCCGATCTTTTTAGGTAAAACGGACGAGTATATTCTGCCCTCAAAGGGCGATGTTCCCAATCTTGTGGATTTCAGCATTGACGGGTTAGGCAGCGGAAAATTTACCTTTGACACAAAAGAAACCACAAGATCTCTTCATTTTGAATCGACTGACAAGGGCAAGGCTGTTGTGTGCGATTTTTCAATGGACATTCCCGAAAACCTTGAAAACATTACAACTGTTCTGCCGTTTGAGAATAAACCCAAATGCTATTTTATGACCACAAAGCAGAACTGTATGCCGTGCGAGGGCGTATTCAGATTCGGCGATGATATTTATGAGTTCTCGAAGGAGGACACCTTCTGTGTGCTTGACTGGGGCAGAGTTAACACGCCTTATTCAATGGTGTGGTATTGGGGCAACGGAGCTACATATATTACTGACGAAAACGGTGAAAAGCACACCTTCGGTTTTGAAATTACATGGGGCATAGGCGATGAAAGCAAGGCTACCGAAACCTGCATTTTCTATGACGGAAAGGTGCACAAATTCGGCGCGGTTGACGTTGATATGTTCCCGAAGCCCGACAAATATATGCGTCCGTGGCATTTTGTGTCCGAGGACGGCAGGTTTAATTTTGTAATGATGCCGTTTTATGACCATCACAGCGATATGAATGTGGTAGCTATGCGTATGCACAGCCATCAGGTTCACGGCATTTGGAGCGGCAAGGCGGTACTCGACGACGGCACGGAAATAAATGTCAAGGATATGTACGCCTTCTGCGAATATGTTGAAAACAGATGGTGAAATAACACAGGGGACGGAAATTATACAAGCAGCACAGAGAACACCGTCCTGATGTATTTATGATGGACTTTATTATACGAGGAGAAATAAAAATGCCAAATAATATGATTTCAAAAATACTTAAATACATAGGTATGGGTACAATTATTATTGGAATAATAGCATCTTTTATAGTTGGCGGCAGTGCAGGAGAGACTATTATAACAATAGGTGGAATAATAGGCAGTGTTATTTCGGGGATACTTTTTTTAGGATTTACTGAAGTAATAAATCTCTTGCAGCAGAACGTCGATAATCAAGAAAAAATAATTAGAAAACTTGAAGAAAAAATAGCTTCTTTAGTTAAAGATACTGCAACAAATAAAAGCAAACTTCAGCAGGATCCTGTGTCACAGTTCATAAATTCCACACCGAAACATTTATTCAGATGCGAAAAATGCGGAAAAATGATAGAGAAATTTCCCTGTATTTATTGTGGCAATAATCCTGAAAATTGACGTTTAGAAGCAATCAGGTGAGAAGACAGGGGACGAAAGCTCATAGTGTCAAAATGTGCTGTTGACATTTTTGACAATTTGCATGTGTTGCCGCATTTTTTGTACGGAACAAGCTGAATTCATAGGGTGCGACGACACGGCACACTGTGAAAAATGAGTTTAAAAATAACATTTGTAACGGACAGCCGAGTCTGTCCCTACAGTAAGAACATATGCGGCGGTCGCCTATCTTCAATTTTGAATATACAAAAAATCCGAGATTCACATTTTGAGGTAAATCTCGGATTTCTTTTTGCACATTTAATATTATTTATATTCTCTGCCTGTTAAATAGTAGTATGCGGCAACATATTTGTCGGAAGAGCGGGGGACAGAGCTTTTAAGCAAATAATAATCGCCCGCATTGTTGACAAGAACAAGATTTTGCTTGCTTGCATTCTGAACACGTTTTAATGTACTGAGAGGGAGCGAAACGGTCTCACCGTTCATTAAAAGCTCGAATCGGTCTTTGTAAATGTTTATTACGCCGTCACTGCAAAGCTCTTTTGGCTCTCCGTCATATACCTTATATATTATTTGGTCTTTTTCACTGAGAATAAGACCGTCTGAGCTGTTAAGCATATTATGCCATTCCTGTCTCTGCCATTTATCCCAGCTTAAAATGTTGTCAAAAACAACGTCGTTTTTGTCACTGTGGAACAGACCGTCCTCGCCGTAGGTAAGGGAATATCCACATTCGCAGGAAAGTGTATCTCCGTGGGAATGAAGCGTTCCGACTTTATTGCATTTCGGGCAAAGGTAAAGTGTGCGTTCAACACATTCCGCTAATTTTTCACCGGAATAAGTATGCGGGTGCATTTTCTGCTGTTCAAATGCGTTAACGTAAATGTCACGTCTTATTATTTCGTTTATTTCGTCAACCGAATAATTTTTTAGTTCATCTGCGCTGTATTCGTGAATAACTTTACCGTATACAGGACCGTTGCGCTCTGTTTCTGCCCAACGCGGTCTTCTCAAATATCCGCCGACTATTCGGTAAGTAATGAGCGCCACGCCCGAATCCTTTACAAGCTTGCCCGTGTTTGAGGAAATGTAGCCGGTTTCGCCGTTGGTGGTAATAAGTCCTTCGGCGTGAAGCCCCACGGGAATTCCCGCCCGAAGATTTTCCATTATTTCGTCAATCAGTACATCTGAAGGCTTGTTTCTGTTTTTGACTATTACGCCGTCTAATTTTCCGAGTATAAGCCTTGTAAAAGCATTGACCCTTACAAGAAAATCCGCCGCAACAAAACGGACATAACGGTTAAGAGAAATCATTTGATAGCCGGGGTCCATTGTGTCTGTGTGATTGGCAATAATAATAAATGTTTCGTTTTTCGGGGTATAGGCTTCAACCTCAGCGTGAAAATGCTTTAAAATTTTATTGCGTCCTAAAGCAAGCACGGCGCCTACTAAGAATTTAGCAAGCGAGTAATAGCGCCTTACGTCTTTTTTCTTATTCTTCTCAGCCATTTTGCTCAGCTTCCTCTTCAAGAGTGTGATATGCAACCTTGCCGACAAGCGTTTTAGGCAATTCGTCACGGAATTCAATTTCTTTCGGCCATTCGTAGCGGTCAAGATAAGGCTTGCAGAAATCCTTAATTTTTTGCTTTTCCTCATCGGTTGCGCTGACGCCGCTGTTTAATACAACATAGGCTTTAATTTTCTGCATTTTATACGGGTCTTTAACGCCGATTACACAGCAGTAGTTGACGTCGGGACATTTGTCGATAATGTCTTCGATTCTTGACGGATAAACATTGTATCCGCTCGTTACTATCATACGTTTAATTCTTTGCTTGAAGTAGACAAAGCCTTCTTCATCCATATAACCCATATCGCCCGTAAACAGCCATAAGGTGCCGTTTTCGTCCTTGCGCAAAGCCTCGGCAGTTTCTTCCTCGTTGTCGAGGTAACAGCTCATAAGAGTCGGACCTGTTAAAATAATCTCTCCGTCCTCGCCCGTTTTTCTTTCGTTAAATGTACCCGGTTCAACGATTTTGTACTGTGTATCACGAAGCGGTAAGCCGATACTGCCTACCTTTGATTTGTCAACCGGAGTTACACAGCTTGCGGTTACACATTCCGTAAGACCGTAGCCCTCGCGGATTTGAATATCGGCGTTGTGTTCTTTCAGAAATTTGTCCGCGCGCTTTTTAAGCTCAGGGCTTAATGCGTCTCCTCCGCTGAATACGCCCACAAGGAAGGATAAATCCTTGCCGTTAAAACGGTCGGTTTCAAAAAGCGCCTGATAAAGCGTGGGAACGCCCGCAATAAAATTGGGCTTTTTCTTTATAACTGTTTTTGCATAAGAATCTATAGTGAATTGCGGAACAAGAATACAGCGGGCGCCGTTAATGAGAATTGTGTGAATACCGATGCCCAGCCCGAAGCCGTGGAAAATCGGCATAACGGAGAGAAATTTGCACTTATCGTTCAGATTTACTCCGCAAATTTCCGCAATCTGCATTCCGAGAGCGTTAAAGCTCTTGTCTGAAAGGCAAATTCCCTTTTGCTTGCCGCTCGTTCCCCCGCTGTAAAGAATAACTGCCGTTTCGCCCTCTTTATAATCAATCGGAGGCAATTTTTCGTTTGCGCCGCATTTTAATAAATCAGTCCAAAGAATATCACACGCTCTGTCGGGAAATTTCATATTCTTGCTGTTCTTGGCAAAACGGTAAATAACATTCAGCGGAACGGGCAATTCGTCCTGAATTCTTGCAACAATAATTCGCGGCTTGCTTTCGGAAGCGTCAACGGCGCATTTTACCTTTTCATAGAACATATCCATAGTAAGAATCATTTTGCTTTTTGAAAAATCAAGGTAAAAGGTTATGTTCTTTTCGGCGGAAAGGGGATGAACCATATTCGCAATTGCGCCTATTCTGTTGAGCGCATAAAGGCAGATTATGCCCTGGGGTGTATTCGGCATACAAATTGTAACTCTGTCACCCTTGCGTATTCCCTCATGCAAAAGACCTTTAGCGGCTTTTTCAATTAAATCCACAAAATCGGTATAATTTGTCAGCTTACCCTGAAAGTCATAGGCAACGGCGTCGGGATAAGTGTTTTTGGCTTTTTCAACTGCGCCGAACATAGTTGTTTCGGGGTACGGGTGGATTTGCGGTGTTCTGTCGAGTTCCTGCTGTTTCATATTTACTCCTCAATCACATAAAATTATAAATAGTATTTGTATTTATATAAAAAAATATTTTATTTCCATATTTTGCTGTATTTTAATATCGAAAAATAAACTGAAAATAAACTCAAAAAAGCCCTGTAAATTTTTTCGGATCCCAAAAGCACGGTTTAACAATTCGGCTTCTCCTTGGGGTGCGGGTGTCCGTCGGAGAACGCAACCTCGCCCTACAGTGTAATTGAACAATTGAAT
>CANARN010000031.1 GCA_947364045.1 uncultured Clostridia bacterium | reverse complement strand
GTTACCGATATATCTAATACACAGATTTTTTGAATGGCTCAGCGACACTTTTATACCATTCGTTCAGTATAATGTTATTCCGTTTCTGTCAGACACACTATTTCCTGCAATAAAAAAGTTTATAAATTACATAAAAGAAAAATCCGCTGAAAAAGAAATTAAACAAAACTCCGAAAGCATTACTACTCATTCAGCGAATACTCAGACAAAAAATCCTACTATGGAAAATGATTCAGATATTAATTTGAAATCTTGCTCTAATGAAACAGAAAATATTCCTCAAACCGCTGAAATAAAAGAAGATAATTATTCGCAAGCTGAAAAATCTATAATTCTTTACGATTACGATGTTGATAAACCTGATAGTTACGTTTCACACGTAACTGTTTCAGTTCAAGATTCAGGAATTACTGTCACAGGTCATCTTCCCCCGTATACAAACAAAGAATACCGAAAAATACGGCATTCGGAAACATTAAATCAAATTTATAGATTAAAAAAATATCATAATTTAAATTCTTTTGAAAGCTGTTACGGCAGTGCAAAGGTATATGAGATTTGGGGTGCCAAATATAGACTTCTTGCTATTAAATGTTATGAAAAATGTTTAAAATATACTCCTGCAGTGCCGATAACAAATATATATTCCGCTTTAGCCGTTTTATACGAAAAAAGCCACCAATTTGAAAAAGCTGTTAATATTCTTCAAAAACATATTGACGAGTCTCCAGAGCACTCTTCAGCGTATACACACAAATCAATCTGCCTTGTCAAACTTGGAAAAATTGACGAAGCAATTGATATGCTGAACGCCGTTAAGGAGACAGATTATTATAAAAATCCGAATCCTTCCATAGACCCCTCTTTTACTACTTGTATAGACAGAAAGTTAGAGGACTGTCTTAACAAGAAAGAACGAGGATATAAATTCAAGCCGAGAAAAAATACTTTTGATTATATTGACCCAGACAACTTTTCTCTTAACGAAATATGTAATGAATACTTACAGAAATGGAGTTAAAACTATGTGCGATTTTGATGATGACAAGCCGATGTATTTGCGGGATTTGACTAAAGACGAGCAGTCTATAATTTTCAAATACCGTTTAGGCGATGAAAAAACACGCAAGAAAATAACCGACGCCGTTTTCAGTGATGATGACAGCGAAAATAACGATGATAAAACCACTTTGCAATTGATTGCAAAAGAGAAACCATAGAAAATGTGAGGTGAGAATATGCCTAAAAAGTCAAATACAAAACGTGCTGACGGCAGAATAGCGGTTCAAGTATTTATCGGAACAGTTGACGGAAAGCGCAAATATAAAACAGTTTACGGAAAAACGCAAAAGGAAGCTGAAGCGAAAGCCACTGAACTTAAAGTTTTGCTCAAAAAAGGAATTGACGTCACCGCCACCGGTGATACACTTTCAACATGGATGGACTATTGGCTGTCGTCCAAGAAAAGTAAGTTTTCTCCGTCATATTACAAGGCATGTGAAGCCCATTTACAATATTTTGCCGATTCTCTCGGAAATATAGCAATAGGGAAAATCAAACCTCTTGACATACAGAATTTAATCAACCAGCTTGAAATAAGTAATCCTGCAACGGGCAAACCTTCATCTAAACGAACTCTTAAAGACTATTTACAGAAACTTTCATCGGTTTTTGAATTTGCAATAGATAACAGGGTTATTGATTATAACCCTTGCAGAAAAATTGAAATTTCACGTATAGCGCCAAAAGATGAACGGCGAGCACTGACCGCTGAGGAAATGCGGCGAGTTGAAGAGTTTCATCACCGTGCTCAGCTCCCCGCTATGCTTATGTTATACTCAGGTCTTAGGCGTGGTGAAGCATCGGCGCTGTTGTGGTCGGATATTGATTTAAAAGAAAAAACAATTAAAGTGAATAAAAGCATTAATTTTTCTGACAATTCATTAAAACTTCCAAAAACAAAAGCAGGAATAAGAACGGTGCATATTCCGCAAAAACTTGTTGACTATTTAAAGTCAATTAAGCGCCATGGCATCTATGTTATTGAAACGGCATCAGGAAAGCCTATGACGGCAACAGCGTGGCGCTCACTTTGGAACAGCTATATGACGGATATGAACATTGAGTACGGCTACGGCGGAGTTAATCCGTTCACTAATAAAAAAATCAGTAAATACTCACCTGCCAGGCTTCCTATGGTTATTGATGAATTTACACCGCACTGTTTACGGCATACATTCTGTACGCTGTTGTATGAAGCAGGCATTGACGTTCTTGTCGCTCAAAATCAAATGGGACATACTGATGTAAAAACTACTTTAGGAATTTACACACATCTTAATAAAATTCACGAAGAAAATTCAATGAGTAAGCTCGACGATTTTTTAAATAAAAATCCGATTTCAAAAACTGAAGAAGCTTAACACCAATTGCAATCGATTGCAAAAATTCGCACCGCAGGTACAGAGTTATACACTTTGTCCCTGCGGTGATTAAATTTTTATTCTGTTTATAACAAAAATTTGACTTGCATTTGACTTGCATTTTTGCTTTTATATGTGTGAAAATACGCTAAAATATGACAATCGTTTTCAAAAACCACAAAAAGAAAAAAAGTCTCGAAACCCCTTATAAATCAAGGATTTTCAAGACTTTTTGTTTGGTCGGAGTGACAGGATTCGAACCTGCGGCATCTTGCTCCCAAAGCAAGCGCGCTACCAACTGCGCTACACCCCGATAAAAAATTATATTACAAAAAGCTGAATATTATTAACCGGTATATAAATATATTTTGCAAATGCAAACGCTAATCTCAGCACGGTAAATTATACATTATCGCCGAAGAAAAGTCAATCAAAAAATTAAGGATGAGAAAACTCGGTGATGTAATCTTGACGAAAAATGCTTTTTCGGCACGCTGTGAGGCTGACAAGGAAGATACAAAATGACGTTTTCTAAGACCCGAAGGCGTACTAAAATACTCCGAGCGGGGCTGATAACAAGCCGCTGTCCGTGGCATAAATATGCGAATTTCCAAGGTGAGAAAACAAATATTCGCGATGATTACCGCAATAATCTATTTCTTTCGTCATATCATATTTTCTTTACTATCTCAACAACCTCAAGATTACCGTCAACAAGCATTTCTATAACCGACGATTCGTCAAAATCTTTGTTCTCCCAATATTTTTCGGCAAGGATAAGATTTTCTTTCTCTGTTAATCTGCCGTCAAAGCATTTTTCCGCGTCGCCCAAAAACACGTTGCCGTCAACTTTTAATTTTACAATTTGAAATGTCGGTCTGCCCAAACTGACAAAATATTCAAACCACTTTTCAGCTTCTTGTACTGTTTTTGAAACATACAAGCACGCCATTCTTGAAGGATATTCAGGATATTGATCAACTCTGATTTTTTCTAAAGCAAGCTCCCTAAGTGCCACAGAAGTGTGATGCTCGAGCGCCGTATTTTTGTATTTATCGGGATTTTTATAAATATCATTTACAACGTCAAGCTTTTCATTAACCCTACGCCAAACCCCGTTATGATTATTTTTATCAAAGGTTATATGCTGACCTATGCGCATAGCTTTTTCAGTTACAACGTGATAAACAAATAATTCTTTCATACTACTCCCCTAATCTGTACCTTCTATTCAAGCTGTTTTTGTTTCCTGCTCATCGCAATACAACTGCAAATTGAATACTTTGTTATTTCGGTATATAAAAAGTACAGCGTTAAGCTTTTGACCTTAACGCTGCTGTGATTATCTTGAAAGTATATCGGAAATGCCTGGAAGATTGCCTACAAGTCCACCAAAGGGAGAACTTGTTTCGGATTCGGGCGGTTTGCCGTAAATGTGAATGTGTACCGTAGAGCCTTTTTCAACGCTTTCGCCTGCTCCGGGAGTAATTTGATATACACTGTCCGCCTCGTGAGTGCCGTCATTCTCATCTTCAATAACCGAAACAACAAGACCTGCGCCCTCAAGAGTGCTTACGGCATTGTCAACATTATAATTCATTACATCGGGAATTCTTACGTATTCCGGCCCTAAGCTTACAGTCAGAATAAGCTCTGTGCCGTAAGGAACAACCTGCTGAGGCTCAATGCTCTGCGCAATAATATAGTCCTTCGGAACATCCTTGCTGTATTCCTCTTTAACAGTAATTTTAAACCGCTTCTGCTGACTGTTAAGAATTTGATTATAAGTCAGATTCTGACTTGCCGTACCGTAACGGAAATCCTCAACCACAAAGGTTTTTACCTCTTCCTGAACATCTGTCTGACCCGAATCCGCCTTATTACCACGAAAATGTTCATAAGTCAAATACCCTCCGAACAGCAAAAGACCCGTAATAAGAATAACGAGGAAGGTTATAAGCACTATTTTTCCGGTTGACGAGTCCTCTTTTTGCGGTTCCTTAGGCTGAGGAGCGGGAGCGCTCTTTGCAGGTACGCTTGACCCCGAAAAAGATGAAACTACATTTGACGGAGTTGCAGAAAGCTCTTCGCGGAGCGTTTCTGCGTCAAGGGTACGCTGGTCAGGCTCAATCTGTAAGCCGTTCATAAGCGCATTTATAACGTAAATCGGAATTATCTCCGCATAACGCGCAGGAATAATAAGCTGGTCATTAACAGAACGCGAAACTGCGTCCTGAGGTACAGTACCTACAAGAGAGCGGTAAATTACCGCTGAAAAAGCGTATATATCAGACCAGTTTCCGAAATTGTAATTGTAGCCGTACTGCTCAATCGGCGTGTAGCCGTCAAATAATTCGGGAGTTAAATCACTGCCCTCCATATGAGCCTCATTAATTGAAAAGCCCGTTAAACGAAGCTTGCCGTCACGACCGATAAGTAAATTGTCGGGGTTTATTCCTCCGTGAATTATGCCGACTCCGTGCAGACTTGAAAGCACTGACAAAACAGGCATAAACAGAACCTTTGCCTTACTCCAGTTAAGGTAACCCGTCTGGCTTTTCAGTAAAAATTCACGCAATGTTATGCTTTCAATATACTCGGTAATTACGTAAGCGGTGTTGTTGTCTTCAATAATATCAACAACGGGAACGAGTGCCGAAAGCCCTCTCAGTCTTGCAATCTTACGCCACATATCAAGAAATTTGGCAAGATATTTTTCAAAAAGCGCCTCAAAGCCTGTGTTCACAAAAAGCATTGGGCTGTCAACGGTTCTCGTTACAAAGCTTTCAGGTAAAAATTCACGAACAACAACCGGTGAATTACGTACTGAGTCGTAGCCCATATACGTTGCTCCCTCAGAATTTGCGTTCATCATTTTACCTATAATATATCTGTCGCCGATATGGCTTTTAAGAGGAAGATACGGGGAAATCTGCGGTGTATTTACGTAAAAGCCGCAGTTGGAACATTTTTCTTCTCCGTAAAGCTCTTTCATACAGCCCATACAAAGACCGTCTATATTCATACGCTTTTCTCCCTTCATCAGTATAATCTATAATATATATCAGAGTTCGCTTAAAGTCAAATTACAAAATTATTACGATTCGTTACTCAGCACTGCTTCGGCGCATTTTACACCGTCGACAGCCGCCGAAACAATTCCGCCCGCATACCCTGCTCCCTCGCCCGACGGGTAAATTCCTCGGATATTTGTTTGGTAAAATTCATCGCGAAGTATACGTACGGGTGAAGAGCTTCTCGTTTCGGGCGCTGTTAAAACTGCGTCCTTCATTGCAAAGCCTTCTATTTTTCTGTCCATTTGCAGAAGAGCGTCACGCATAGTGTCCGTAACCTTTTTCGGCAAACATTTGCATATGTCGCCCATAGTAACGCCCGTGGTAAACGACGGCTTAACAGAACCTATTTTCACCGACGCCCTGCCGTCCAGAAAATCGCCGACAAGCTGTGCAGGAGCGCTGTAATCAGAGCCGCCGAGTACGAATGCCTTCTGTTCAATTTCACGCTGTAAATCAAAGCCTGACAAAACACTGCTATCCGGAAAGTCCTCAGGTTCAATCCCCACAAGTATTGCCGCGTTGGCATTTTCTCTGTCACGGGCATATTCGCTCATTCCATTCGTCACAATTTCTCCCTTTGCAGACGATGCGCAAACTACCGTTCCGCCGGGACACATACAAAATGTATATGCTCCTCTGCTGTGAGGCGGGTGACACGCCATTTTATAGTCGGCAGGTCTTAAAGCAGGATGACCGTTAAATTTTCCGTACTGTCTTTCGTTGATAAATTCCTGCGGATGCTCAATTCTCGCTCCGACGGAAAACGGCTTTTGCATCATATTTATTCCGTGGGAAAGAAGCATTTCAACCGTATCTCTCGCGCTGTGACCTATTGACATTATTAAAGCGTCTGTTTCAATGTCGGTCTGCCTGCCGTTTTTATCCGTAAGCGTTACGCCCTGAACAAAACCGTTTGCAATTATGACATCCGAAAGCTGAGTTTCAAAGCATATCTTACCGCCCAAGGACAAAATTTCTTCACGGATGCTCTTGACTACGCTTTTAAGATTATCCGTTCCGATATGCGGTTTTGCATTTATTAAAATATCCTCGGGAGCGCCGTGCTTAACAAATTCCTCAAATACAAATCTGCATCGGCTGTCCTTTATTCCCGTTGTAAGCTTGCCGTCGGAAAAAGTGCCGGCTCCCCCCTCGCCGTACTGAATGTTTGAGCGCTCGGAAAGTATTCGGTTATTCCAAAAATTCAGAACATCTCCCGTTCTTGTGTCAATATCCGTTCCCCTCTCAACAACAACAGGGTCAGCGCCGCTTCGAGCAAGGATTAACGCCGCAAACATTCCCGCGGGACCGAAGCCCGCAATAACGGGTCTGTATTTACCCGACCGCTGATTTTCAGGTAAAGTATAGGTATATTTTTTACATTCAGCAATTTTAGGGTTATTCAGTTTATTGAGTATTGCCGTTTCATCGCCGTCAAGAGTTACATCCAACGTATATACAAACTGAACGCCGTCACGGCGGCAATCCACACTGCGCCTGTAAATTTCGGCATTCAAAATATTTTCTCTTTTAATTTTGAGCATTCGGGCGGCAGACTCGCAAACGTCGTCAAATCCGCTCTCAAGGCTCAATTTTATATCACTTATTCTGAGCATTGTCCGCATTTATCCTTTCTGCAATGCTTCTGCCTGCCGTTCTGCCTGAACTCCACGCCCACTGAAGATTATATCCGCCGCAGTCGCCGTCAACATCCAACGCTTCGCCGCAGCAGAAAACACCCGAAACAAATTTTGACTCCATGGTTTCGGGGTCAAACTCCGAGCATTTAACTCCCCCTGCCGTGACTTGCGCAAAGTCGAAGCTGCGGGAATTTTTAACTTTTATGCTCCAGCATTTCAGCCTTTCGCAAAGAGAATTTATTTTTTCATCGCTGAGCGCATTTACTCTTCCGTTCACGGCAATACCGCACTCTTTCATTATTGTAATACAAAGCTGTTTGTTAATTATTCCGCTGAGCATATTCTCGCAAAGCCCCGTATCCTTTTCACGCCTTGAAAGAAGATATAATCTAAGCTCCTCCTTTGAAAAATCGGGAGCTAAATCAAGATGAATCTGAATATTATCAGACGGTGACATTGACACAAAGCGTGAGAGCTGCATAATCGGAATACCCGAAAGACCGTAGTCCGTAAACTGAATCTCACCGTAGTTTTTATATTCGGTTTTTCCGTCTATTATAAGATTAACTCCGCAAACCGACCGTATTCCTTTAAGCGCTTTTGTAAAATCAGAGCAGTTAAGGGAAACGAGCGCGGGAGCTACCGGCGTTACAGAATGTCCGAGCATTTTTAAAAGCTCGTAGCTGTCTCCGTCTGTACCGTGTATTTTAGCGGCTTTTCCGCCTGCGGCAACAATTACGTAATCAAATCTGTCGCGGTTGTTAACAACTATTTTTCTTGAAAATGCCGTAACTGCTTCCTTTAAATGCACGGCCCTGTAATCGCAGATAAATTTTACTCCGAGCCGTTCACATTCAAAGCGCAGTGCGTCAAGCACCGAAGACGCCTGATTTGAAAGCGGATAAACCCTGCCTTCATTCTCCGTTCTTGTGTAAAGTCCTAATGAATTGAAAAATTCTATATTGCTTTCCGGGGTAAATCGGCTCAATGCCGTTTTTGCAAATTCAACATCGCCTCTGTACCCCGAATTTACAGCATTCATATTAGTGATATTGCACCTGCCGTTGCCTGTAACGAGAAGCTTTTTGCCCACTCTTGTCATTTTTTCAAGAACGGTAACCTCAACAGATGATTTATCAGCTATATGCGTCATAAGCTCAATTGCGGCGCACATTCCCGAGGCGCCGCCGCCGATAACAGCAACCTTTGTCACTTTTCTCACTGCCTTTCAAGGTAATCGTAAAGCTTTTCAATGGTTTCAGCACTCATAACATGCTCCATTTTACAGGCGTCCTCTTCGGCGGTTTTCTCATTTACGCCCAAGGTGTTATTAAGAAAGTGCTTTAACAGCTTATGCCTGTGCAAAACGCTTGCGGCATAGGTTTCCCCTTCGGGAGTCAGCGTTACGGCTCCGTACGCCTCATGGCTTAAATAGCCGTTTTGCGTAAGAGTATTTACCGCTCTGTTTGCGCTTGGCTTTGAAACGCCTAAAAATGCGGCAATATCAGTCAGCCTTACCTCACTGTTACTGCCCGCAAGTACAAAAACAGCCTCTAAATAATCTTCAAGCGAGGCAGTCATACTCTGCATAAGCTCTGAATTATTCTTTTCCGTCATCGTTATCTTCCTTTTCGTCAACCGCCTTCATAATATCGCCTCTTTTTTTGTCGCCTGAAAGTCTGTATGTGAAAACAATTTTTCTTTCATCTCCTGAAAGAGAGGATATATATATCGGTTCTTCGCCGTAATGCTCGCTGTCATTAACAGCCTGAGTATTTGCGTCAAAAAATCTTCCTATGGGAACGTGGTAAAAATTCGCAAGTTTTTCGAGCATCTGTATGCTCATTTTACGTCTGCCGATTTCATAACTGCAATATGCCGATCGCGTAATTCCGAGCCATTTTGCGACATCTTCCTGAGTTAAACCGTTGTCTAACCTTATAAGCTTAAGCTTTATATAAGTTTCCATATTTCCTCCGGCAAAACATTTATTATGCTAATATTATAAACTATATTGTGACAAATTGCAACCTTGAAAAAAGCAAAGCATAATGTTACAATAATAAAAAATTCATTAAATTCAGGATGTCTTGTAAAATGAAATTCAGCTACGAATTCAAAAAGCAAACGCAAGAAAATTTCATACTTTATAAGTGCGGCGAAATCTGCGCCCGCATCGACATTTTAGGCGGCTCGCTTTTAAGAGTTGCCGTCTTTCGCGACGGAGAAGATGTTCTTCCCACATTTTGTATTAACCCTGAGTCAGCAGACTTAGGCTTTCTCGGCAGAGACAGGCTTTCGGTCAGCGGATTTTCCGCAGAAAATGCAAATCCCGAAACAAACGGAGAAAGCGACAGCTTTACGCTTAAATGCGGAATAAAGGTTACCGTTGACCGTCACAATTTTCTCTTGAAATATGAAAAAAACGGCAAAATTCTTTTCTGCGACCGCGCGCCGTTAGCGTACAATTTCGGCGGTGAATTCGGAAGCGGAATGCTTCACTACGTTTCAAGAGAGCGGGAAGAGCGGATTTACGGTCTCGGCGACAAATGCGGTAGTCTTAACAAATCAGGGAATTCATACAGGATAGAAACAACCGATTCAATGGGCTACAATGCCGAAACAACAGACCCGCTTTATAAGCACGTTCCGTTTTTCATCTGTGAAAACAGCGTCGGCGCTTACGGAATTTTTTACGACACATCCGATACATCTTACTTCGATTTCGGAAAAGAAATAAATAATTACTACGAGCCTTTTAAATATTTCAAAACGCGGGACAATGCTCTCGTCTACTATGTAATGTTCGGCACACCCCTTGAAATTGTTAAGCAGTTTTCACACATTTGCGGAAAACAGATGCTTCCGCCGAGGAAGAGCTTTGATTACTGCGCCAGCACAATGGCTTATACAGACGCTCCCGATTCGGAAAATCAAATGAATCTGTTCCTTGAAAAGCTCAACGAGTGTGACCTTAACTGCACGGGCTTTTATTTGTCATCGGGTTATACTTCAATCGGAAAGCAGAGGTATGTTTTTAACTGGAATACCGAAAAATTTCCGAACCCGAAGCAGTTTATTGAACGGTTTCAAGGCGCAGGCGTTGACTTAATCCCCAATATTAAGCCTGCTTTTTTGTGTGACCACCCAATGTACTCTGAAATTGCCGAAAAAGGTCTTTTTGTCAAAAATTCCGACGGTACGCCCTTTGTTACAGAATTTTGGGACGGACTCGGCAGTTATCTTGATTTTACCAATCCCGACGCCCGTGAATTTTGGATTAAAAATGTTGAGGACAAGCTTTTAAATTTGGGAATCAAAGCAACATGGAACGACAATAACGAGTTTGACATAAAAGATGAAAACGCAGTTGCCTGCGGCTTTGGACATCCCGTTAATGCGGCACGCATACGCCCTGTTCTTACATATTTAATGGTTTATTCCTCTTATCTTGCGCAGATTAAAAAGCAGCCTAATCTCAGACCGTTTCTTTCCACAAGAAGCGGAAATATCGGCGTAAGAAGATATGCTCAAACGTGGTCGGGCGACAACAGCACGGACTGGAATTCATTAAAATTCTGCCATTACATAGGGCTTACAATGTCATTGTCGGGTTTTTATTTCTACGGGCATGACCTCGGCGGATTTTCGGGTGAAATGCCGTCACGGGAATTGCTTCTTCGCTGGCTACAGCTCGGACTTTTTGAGCCGAGATTCACAATTCATTCATGGAATTCAGACGGCTCCGCCACAATGCCGTGGAGCTATCCGGACATACTGCCCTGCGTAAAGGAAATCTTTGCTCAACGAAAGGAATTAGTGCCTTATCTTTACAACTGCGCGTACAGAGCGGTAGAATTTAACGAGCCGATAAATTCGCCCGTATTTCTCTATTATAACACCTATTCTCGAGAATCGGACGCATTTTTAGCAGGCAGAAACATACTTGTTTTTCCCGTTCTGGACGAGGGAAAAAATGAGATTACAGTTCAGCTTCCCAAAGGTAACGATTGGTATTATGACGGAAAAATTTTCGAAGGCGGAACGAGCGTTGAAGCGCAGATTTCCGCATTCGGCAAAATGAAATATTTTGTAAAATGCGGCTGTGTGATTCCATACAATAAAGCAATCGGGCGGAGCAACGATGAAAACCTTGTTTTGACCGTTTATCCTGTGAAAAGCGGCGCATTTACCGATACATTTTTCTTTGATGACGGCAAAACCTTTGACTATCTGAAAAATGACTGCGTAAGCTTAAATATGACCGTTGAATGTGACGAAAAAACAGTAACGGTGTATTACGAAAACGCAGGAAATACCCCTTTCGAGCCGCAAATTACGCTCGCTGAGGGAGATAAAAGAATATTACATATTAAAACAGGTGAGAAAAATGGATAATGCTTTATTCTTTAAAAGCGTGCTTGAACAGGACAGAGCGCCGATTGTGCTTTGTAACCTTTCGCACACAATTGTTTATATGAACGGCGCCGCAGTTAAGAATTATGAAAAATACGGCGGGGAAAAGCTTTTAGGACAAAATTTGCTTGCCTGCCACAATGAAAAATCCTGCGAAATGATTGAACGGGTTGTCGAATGGTTCAAAAAAGATAAAAACAACAACCTTGTTTACACCTTTAAAAATACTAAACTCAATAAAGATGTTTATATGGTAGCACTGCGTGACGGAAACGGTGAGCTTATCGGCTATTACGAAAAGCACGAATTCAGAACTGCCGAAACCATGAAAAAATATGATATAGACTGAGGAATAAATATGATATTTCAGGAACAGATACTTAAAATATATAAAGGAATGGCGTACACCCGTTATGACGGTGACGGAACAGCATATTATTTTTCGTCGGAGGATTTTCCTTCTCTTAACAAAGAACCGTTTGCATTTACCGCGTCGGCAGGTCATAATTTGCAGGGGTATTTTTACTGCTATGACGGTTACAGAAATGACAGACTCGTTGTATTTGAACACGGTATGGGCGGCGGACACCGTTCTTATATGAAAGAAATTGAAATGCTGTGCCGCCGAGGCTTCCGTGTGTTTGCCTATGACCACACGGGTTGCATGGAGTCGGGCGGTGAAAATACGGGCGGTATGGCTCAGTCGCTCTGCGATTTAAACGATTGCATTTCGGCGCTGCGAGCAGACAGTCGGTTTAAAACAGTTGACATTTCGGTTATGGGACACAGCTGGGGCGGATTTTCCACCTTAAATATCACAGCTTTGCACCCTGAGATTTCACATATTGTTGTTTTGTCGGGCTTTGTATCGGTTGAGGATTTAATAAATTCATATTTCGGCGGAATTTTGAAATACTACCGCAAGGCAGTTATGGAAACCGAGTGCAAGGCAAATCCGACATTTTCCGAATTTAATGCGGTAAAGACGCTGTCAAAGTCAAATGTAAAAGCATTGCTGATTTATTCGGAAAATGACAAATTATGCGGTAAAGCGCATTATGATACGCTCAAAGCAGGTCTTGGAAGCAAGAGCAATATCCGCTTTTTGCTTGAGAAAAACAAAGGTCATAATCCGAATTATACTAAAGAAGCCGCGCAGTATCTCGGCGAATATGTTAAAGCTAAAACCGCTTTACTGAAGAAGAAAAATCTTACTGATGAAGAAAAAGCGAGGTTTGTCGCCTCATACGATTGGGACGCAATGACCGCGCAGGACGAAAGAGTTTGGGCAGAGATTTTCAGTTGCCTTGACAGTTGAATTTACCTTACGGAAAGGATTTTTAAATATGGATAATAACATTCACACTCATTCACACACTCACTCCCACGGCGAAGAGGTTTCTGCCGAAGAAACGCTGGCGCTGCTTGAGTATATGGCGGGGCATAACGAGCATCATGCCGAAGAGCTTCACAAAATCGCCCACAGCGCGCCGCAAAAAGCCGCCGAGCTTATTCACGAGGCGGTTTCACTTATGAACAGCGGAAATGAAAAGCTTCGGGAAGCGCTTAAAATAATGAAAGGGGAATAAAAAATGTGCCTTTCAGCAGTTTATTCTTTAAACGGAAATGGAAAAAAACTTATTCAGGAAAATGTCGCAGGAGTAAGAATTGAAGACGGAAAGCTTATTCTTATAAACATTTTAGGAGTAAAAACCGAAATAGATGCAGAAATCGATTGCATTGACCTTATGGAAAATATAATTACCGTAAGAATGCCGTCGGCATAACGAAAAATTTAACACAGAATGTTTTAAATCCGAAATTCACTTTGCAAAGCGAATTTCGGATTTTTCTGAATAAATTTAAACTATTTAATATTTCGGCGTGTGTTCAAAAAAGTCTGAGTCTCTTTCTCACGCTTGCGGATAATGAAGTCTGCGGCGAACAAGAGAGCAAATACCGTAAACAATGCCGTGCAGTCTTTCTCGGCGTCTGTATTCGGAATTTGCGGTGTTTTGGAGCCGTTATCCTTTGACGGTGTGTTTGAATCCTCCGACGGCTTTTCGGGCTTCTTATCACCGTTATCCGCATTGTCGTTTTTGCCGTTGTTTGTTTTATCTGTATTATCTTTAGACAGGTCATTCTGTTCGGGATTATCGGGAACTTCGGGTTTATCCGGCGTATCGGTTTCGGGATTTTTCTCCTCATTTTTGAAAATCTCATATTCAAGCGTTGTGCTGTTACAGTAATTTCCCACGCCCTCAACCGTGACGAAAGCTGTACCTACGCCGTTATTGTCGGAATAACGCACAATGTAATCCGTACCGTATTGGAGAGTTTTGCCGTCCTTTGTTACGGTTATCTGTGGCTCAACGGGAGCGCCGTTATATTCAAGACTGCCACTGACGGAGATGTCCTTTTCGCTGATTTCGCAGGGCAAAATAGTGAAATTATATGTTCTTTCGCCCTCGAACAGTCCAATTCCGATTACTGTTACAGTAGCTGTACCTGCCGAAATGTTGTTTTCGAGCCTTATTTCATAGTCCTTGCCCTCAGTCAGTCTTTCCGTGCCGAAATAAACCTCCATTTCGGGACGAAGAGGTGTGCCATCATAGGTTTCGGTCATCTGTGTTTCAGAGAACACTGTGAAACCGTAAACGCTGTTTTTGCGGATATTAAATGTTTTTCTTATAACTCCGCTGTAATTGCCCGTTCCGCTGATTATTATTTCGGCAACGCCCTTTTCGGTGTTGTTTATGTACTCTGCGGTGTAGTCCGTACCCTCTGTAAGCGTTTTTCCGTTAAGCGTTACTGTAAAATCGGGTCTTAATTCACTGCCGTTATAAGTCTGGTCGGGGATTTCGGACACATTCGCATTTTGAATATCTTTGCCGAAAATTCTAAAGGTCACCTTTTGTGTTCCGCAGAAATTGCCTTTGCCGTAAATTACGGCTGTTCCGAAGCCTGCATTCACATTTTCAAAGTACCTTACCTCGAAATCCTCATCGGGAACAAGGGTAAATCCGTTCCATTTAATTACAGGTACGGGGCAGATTTCATCGCCTGTGTAAATGCAGTCTGGGAGTTTTTCTACGCTCGTTTCGGCAATGTCACGGCGGATAATGTTGTAATAGCAGTCAACCGTGCCTGTGTAATTGCCGATACCCTTAACTGTAAAGAGCATTGTGCCGATGTCAGAGCCGTTTTTGTATTCGATTACATAATCAACATTTTCTGTAAGGGTTTTGCCGTCAAGCTTTATTACAACTGCCGGTCTTATTTCTTCACCGTCATAAACATTGTCTTTAACATACTCAATATTCGCCAAGCATATGTTTCTGCGGACAATGGAGAAGCCTCTGTACGCATCGGGAAGACCCTCAAAATCGCCTATAAAATGAACAATAACCGTTGCGCCGCCCACTTTAACATTATCTTCAAATCTCAGTGTATAATCCTTGTTCTGAACAAGCGCCATTTCGCCTATGCTTACAATAATGCTCGGTTCAATCTCTTTTCCCGTGTATTCGTATTTGCTGTTTTGGAAGCTTACGCTTACGGCAACAACAGGAATGTTGTTGTTAACTGCGTAAGTGTATGCGGTGGAGTTTTCATCACAGTAGAACGAAACATTGGGACAACCCTCAAACACATTTTTGCCGAATGAGCAATTCATACCGTCAAACTGCAAAAGAGCAAGGGAAGAACAGCCTTTAAATGCGCTGTCGCGTATGCTGCTTACCCCTTGAAACTTTATGTTTTTAAGAGAGGTACAGCCTGAAAATGCAGATTTACCCACACTACTTACGCCGTCTATGTTATCAAGCGAAACACAGCCTGAAAAAGCCTCTTGGCAAATATACGCATCGTTAAATTTTATTGATTTAAGCTTTGAACAGCCTTTGCAGGCATAATCGTCAACCCATTGCACCGTCATATCAAGCGTTTCTAATGAGGTACAGCCGAAAAAACAGCTGTCTTCAAGCTTTATGCAATCAGGTGCATTAACATTTACAAGTGAGGTACAGCGGTAAAAGCAGTTCTCCGGAATACGCTTTGCAAGGGGCATATTCACACTTTCAAGAGCGGTACATTTATAAAATATTTTTGCATCATACCAGTCATCACGGAGATATGCGTTCCATCTGTCAGAGTCCCAATCGTCTGTTCTTGCCGTCCACAGCGGAAGATTTACGGATTTAAGCTTTTGGCATTCTGAAAATGCATATTCGCCCACATTAACGCATTTCGGTAAATCAGCATACTCAAGATTATTACAGCCCTCAAAAGCATATTTTCCGATAAAAGTAACCTGACTTAAATCAATCTCTCTGATTTGGCTTTCCGAAAACATAGCGTAGCCGATAAATGTCAGTCCGTCTTTAGGAAATGTCACCTTTTCAACAGCAGAACCCCAAAATATATTTGAACAATCGCCGTAATAAATTTTCGGTTTTGATACAGGTCTGCCGTCTAAATATGTCAAAGGCATTGTAATTTCTACTTCTTTTATTTTTGTATGTGAGAATGCACAATATCCCAATGCAAACGGCTTTGTTACACCTTTTAACGCATTTGCCGTGGAATAATAATCCCCTTCCTTTGCCTGAGGATAGCGAAGCAAAATAACCGCTTCATCAAAATCTAAGTAAAGCACTCCCTCATCGGTGAAATACCAAGGATTTTCGGGAGACACCTCAATAGTCTCAAGCTTTGTCATATAAATAAAATCATTTAGTGCTTCTACATTCAATGCATACTGCTCTTCACGTTTATAAATCTCTTTACATTCCGGAATATATCTTAAGGGTTTAAAGCTTTTTCCTATGTATATATATTTAATTCCGTCACACCCCTCCAGTAAATCAATCGAGGAAGTGTATTTATCAATTGTATTAAAGGTTGTTACATCATCGCCGATAATGAGCCGTTCTATGCCGGTACACTCATAGAAAATGTTAAACCCTAATTTCATATCGTGATATATAACAAGCTCCTTTAAAGATGTACACCCACCAAATGCATAGTCATCAATTGACATTACATTGTGCAAATCAACAGCTTTTAATGATGAACATCCCTCAAAAGCATGAGCTTCTATTTTAATAACTTTTGAAAAATCAAATTCTGTCAGTGACGAACAATTATCAAAGGCACATACGGCAACCTCTGTTAAATTCGGCATATACACCGTTTTAAGCGATATGAAGTCTTGAAATGCAAATCTCGTAAGCTTTGTAAAGCCCGCTGCCGACAAGCTTTCCAATTTAGTACATTCTGCAAACATATCCTCATAAGCCTGAGTAAAGCTTTCCGAAAGTGTAACGGATTTTAAGTTCAGACAGCCCTTGAAAAGCTCTTCACAATAAACATTAACATCGGTTTTATTGCCCTTGCTGTCCTTTTGCGTTACAACCTGATGCAAAGGCTCGCCCAAAATTGTAACGGTTTCAAGGGTTTTGCAATCTAAAAAAACAGAACGTCCCAATGCGACGCCGCGGGGAATTGTAATATTTACAATACCTGTATGGGCAAATACCGAATCTTTCATCGCAACATTTTCGGTTGTACCGAAATTTACGGTTGTAAGCTTTGGGCAGAATGCAAAAGCATTCGCTCCTATAGTACAGTTTTTCATATTCCCGAAATTTACGGCTTCGAGGTATGAATGACTTGCAAAAGCGGAGTTTCCTATAACACAATCTTCCATATTCCCGAAATTTACGGCTTTCAAAAAACCACTGACCCCGTAGAAAGCCGACACACCGATTTGTTTTAATGTGCCCGGGAGCGTTAAAGAACCGCGTAAGGTGTTATTCAAAAACGCATTCGGTGCAATCGCCGTAACCTTAATGCCGTTAATAGTCTCAGGGATAACCAAATCCCTAACATCTTCATAGCGTGAACCTGTTATAGTTACAGCATCTCCGTTTTGCGTATACCGAATTTGATTATTGTTCACATCGGTATATACACCTTCATCTGCACAAAAGCCCTGTATAGAAAATACCGCAAGAATTGCAACGGTAAACAACACTGCAAGCAAATTTTTCATATTCTTTTTCATCATTTTGCCTCCTCTACTCTGATAAGGTAGCTGAATGAACAGCCCTCATATTCTACTGTTACTATTCTGTTTGCGGCGGTTTCGGTTGAAAATCCGTAAACATTACATTCGCTTACGGGTATTTGCTTTTGCGTTCCGTTGTCGTAAACGGCGATGACGGTAAGCCCCGAAAAGTCCGCATTTTCGCCTACTTTGTAATTCCTCTTAAAGCCTTCGCCGTATTGGGGATTAAGCTTTATTACAACAGGTGCGGCGGTTTTATCCTCGTCTACTCTTGTGAACGGCTCACGGGTTGTAGTTTCTGTTTGCGACTGCGTGGGCGGCTCTTCCGGTGAGAGAACCTCGGATAAATCGGGATTTTGCGGTTTTATCTGCGGTTTATTATCAGTCGGCTTCGGAACGGAAACGGAATTTTGACTGTTCGGCTCTATGGCGGGAATAGCTTGCGAATAAACATTCTCCGCAGTTGTGCTTTCCTCATTTATTTGCGGTTCGCTTTCAGGCGGTTTTTCCGTTTTGCTTTCCGTATACGGTTCGGTGGTGTTTGGCTCAGCAGTCGGCTCTGTAATTTTTCCCGTAAAGACGGTTTTGACTGCCTGTGCCATTTTTTCAAGGAAATTGTATCCCGTTGCCTCTTCCGCAACTGTATTTGCAGTTAAGGTCAGCGCAAGAACGGCGCACGCCGCAAGCGTAATTTTTGCCGCTCGCTTTAAAAGTGTAAAGCGTTTGTCTGACTTTATGAAATCCTGCATCTCCTCAACTGTCTGAAGAGAAATAAATATTTTATCAATATCATCGCCGTTATAAATTTTGTTAAGCGCTTCGCTGTATATGTCTATAAGCTCAAATGAAATTTCACCGTCGCTTTTTGCGAGTTCTGCGTCAATAAGAGCGTTGAGCGCCTCAATAAGCTCAATTTTGAATTTTTCGTCATCAAATATATTTTCAGCAATTTTCTTATTTACTGTTATTGCGTTCATTTTTCTCTCTCCTTTCAAATAATAAGGTCATCAAGCTCTTTTTTTACCTTTTGCCGAAGTCTTGACAGCCGCATTGTGACTGCCGCTACGCTCAAATCTTTTTCTTTTGCAATTTCTTCAATCTTTTTTTCCTGAACGTATTTTGCAAAATAGAGCTTTTTCTCTTCAGGCGTAAGCCGTTTTTCAAGAAGCCTTATGTATTTTTCATAATCAACGCTTTCATCTGATTTCAGTTCTATTACATTGTTTTCGTCATCCAGCGAAACCGCTGCGCTTTCCTCTGCGAACCGTTTTGAACGCTGTTTTTTCACAATATTATCAACGGTTCTGTATAAAAACGCCTCCGGATGCTCAAATTTCTCGCCGTTTTTCAATTTACTGTGAAAAACGACAAACGCCTCCTGAACACAGTCCTCAGAAAAATCACGGTATTCGCCGAGTCTTGCAGAAGCATACGCCACTAAACGCTGATAATGTGAGTTATAAAGTTGTTCAAATCGGTCAGCAGTATCAATTACGATACTGTTTTCCATACCTACTCTCCTTTTTTGCTTTCATAACGTAGTGCTTCATAAATGCAAAACCTAACAAAAATTTTTAAAATATTTTTATTTTTTATTATATTTTACCAAACAACGTACAATAAGGCAACAAAAAAAGCAGGACGAACCTGCTTTCCAAATAATTGCTGATATTTATTTTTCAGAATTTTTAGTTACATTTTATTTACTCGGTTTTTTATCGGTTATACGCCGCGCCGAAGCGTGTATAATCGTAATACCTTATAACTGTAAACTGATGAAGAAGACGGTATTTATGCTCAATTATTTTCTTTGAGATACTGCCGTTGCAAAAGGAAACAATAGGACCCATAAATAACGCTGTAATAACAGTGCCTATGCCGATAGGACCGCCCAATACAAGCGCGACTCCCGTGCAGACAAGGTCTGTGAAAACACGGCACCATTTATATTTAAGCTTCAGCTTTTCTTCCATTACCATTCCCAAAGCGTCATAAGGGGAAACTCCCATATTGCATTTAAAATAAAGCGAAGCGGAAAAGCTCAAAAGAAGAACGCCTATTACCATAAGGATTGTTCTGTAAATAAAATTATCAGCGGCAGGTAAAACAGCTTTAAACACGCCTGTGAAATATTCGCAAACGAAGCCTACGCCGGCCATATTAACAACCGTGCCGACGCTTATAAGCTTTTTGGCAGTATATGCGACAGCAATTAAAATCACGGCGTTTATGCACATCTGGTACAATCCGAAGCCGACGCCGAGAAGTGAGCTTACAGACATATTCATAGCAGTAAACGGGTCAACACCCATACCGGAAAAAGAGAAGACTGCAACAGCAAAGCCCATAATCACAATACTGCAAAGTAAAATGTTGAATCTTTTAAATCCTTCTTTTTGAGATAAAATTTTCTTCAAATTCATATTGTCAAGTATTTCTTTCATAGTCAATCCGTCTTTTCTTTGTGAATATTGCACATATATCTGTGTCATCGTTTGTCTATATGCTACAACCATTCTGCCGGAAAGTCAAGACTTTCCTGTTAATTTTTTAACTTTCGTCCTTTATAACAAAATAACAAATGCATGATATATTTTTTGTGAAAAATGACGATTCATTATTATGCTTATCGAACAAAAAAGCAGGACGTAAAATCCTGCTTTGATTTTATAAAAATGCTTCATCGCACATTACATGTTATTTTTGAAACAGAAATGACTTTTTTTCAAAAAACTCCTGATACACCTTTACACATTCAAGGTCTGTCCATTTGCAGACCCTCATAGGCACGGAATCAATATCGTATATTCTTGCTCCGCGAAGGGAAAGCAAAAAAGGCGAATGTGTTGATATGATAAACTGACAGCCGTGGCTTTTTACACAATCCTCTAAAAAGTATTTTAACTGCAACTGATTTGACGGAGAAAGGCTGTTTTCTGGCTCATCTAACAGATACAGGGCATTGTCTTGAATTTTATTCACGAAAAGCGACAGTGCGCTTTCGCCGTTAGAGCGTTCTGTAATGTTTCCGCGCAGATTGGAACGCAAAAACTTAGATTGGCTTTCTTTTTTCCTTCTTGAATTTACTATTCTTTTCCAGCGGTCATAATCCTCAATTCCGTGCAATCGGGCATCTGCCGATTCATCTCTGTTTTCTATCCACTCGTCAATCAGCACTCTTCTTTTACTGTCAATGCCTTCATTTATTCTGCGAATGTCAAGCACGCCCTCAAACACATCGTCACTTGTGATAATCGCACTGTGCGAGGGTATTCTTTCGGCTAATTCATAAGAACACAGCTCTGTATAATTGTCAAAATATTCACTGCGGTTAAACAGCGAGCCTCGATTTACCGCCAAAGCTTCCGCAATAACATTTAAAATCGTGCTTTTTCCGCTGCCGTTATTGCCGCAAAAAACCGTTATGTCCTGAAATTCAAATTTCTCAGGCAAGCCACGGTCACGAAACATAACAAACGGATACTCCGAAGTATAACAGTTTTGATGAACCTTTATATCCGACGAGCTAAAGAATTTTTCGTCCTCCAAGCGTGACAAAAAGCGAAAAGAACTTAAATAAATCATATTATGCCTCCTCTCCCACACGGTCTATATAAAAATAATATCAGCTTAAGTCTGCATATACAACAAAAGCCGTAGGCAAGCTGTCCGTTTTTTCGTACAGTATAAGGATTTTGAATAACGGCCACTGAATTTGCCTGAATACAGACGCAAAAAATCCGCCTGCCGAAATTGGCTGACGGATTTTTGTATTTTAATTTCAGTCCGATAATTTGTGTATAAACAATCCCGATAATAATTTCGGTTCAAACCACGTAGATTTCGGCGGCATAACCTTGCCTGCGTCTGCAATGCTCATAAGCTCAGAAAGTGAGGTCGGGTACATTGAAAAAGCAACTCTCATTCCCTCGTTTACCCGTCTTTCAAGCTCTGAAAGTCCTCTTATTCCGCCGACAAAATCAATTCTCTTATCAGTTCTGGGGTCCTCAATACTAAGTACAGGTGAAATAAGATTATTCTGAAGAATTGAAACGTCAAGGCAAAGGACGGGGTCGTTCTCGTTAATAAATTCGCTCTTCGCCGTAAGGCAGTACCAACAGCTGTCAAGGAACATTCCGAATGTATGCCGCTTTTTCGGAGCAAAAGGCTCTTCGCCCATTTTTTCCACAGTGAATTTTTCACTGATTTTTGCGATAAACTCTTCTGCCGAAAGCCCGTTCAAATCGGCAATCACACGGTTGTAATCCATAATTTTAAGCTCGTTACACGGAAAAATCACGGAGAGGAAAAAATTGAATTCGGCGTTTTTGTCGTATTCGCCGCCCTCTCTGCGCTTTTCGCCTACCTTAACGGCAGAGGCACAGCGGTGGTGACCGTCCGCAATGTAAAGATAGGGAATATTTTTATATTCATTCACAAGAGCATTAACGGTCTTGTCATCGTCAATAACCCAAACGGTCTGCGAAATTCCGTCATCGCTCACAAAATCGTAAACGGGTGCGTGAGCGCTTTTCCAATCGTCAATTATGCCCGAAACAGTTTCATTTTCACGGTGAGTTAAAAATATAGGACCGGTGTTTGCGTTGCAGGTATCAACGTGGTGAATTCTGTCCGCTTCTTTGTCCGCACGGGTAAACTCGTGCTTTTTAATTATATTGTTTATGTAATCGTCAACAGCGGTACATCCCACAAGTCCTGTCTGCGCTCTGCCGTTCATAATTTGGCGGTAAATGTAAAGCATCGGCTTTGCGTCCTGCACCAAAATGCCGTCTGAAATCAGCTTTTCAAGGTTTTCCTTTGCTTTTTCATACACCTTTTCATCGTAGATATATGTTTCCTTCGGCAGGTCAATTTCTGCCTTGTCAACGTGAAGAAATGAGTAGGGGTTGCCCTTCACCATCTCTCTCGCTTCTGCTGAGTTCATTACGTCGTAAGGGAGCGCGCCGACCTTATCCGCCTTGTCAGGAGTAGGTCTTATTGCCTTAAACGGTCTTAATATTGCCATTGTCATTTTTCCTTTCGATATTCTTTATATAAATTAAAATTATAAGTGAAAACATAATTGCTCCGAGCAGTGCCCCCGAAGAGTCAATCAGCATATCCTTTACACTGCACGCACGCCCGTCCGAAAAAAGCTGATGCAGTTCATCTGTAACCGCATAAAAACAAGCGGCAGGAAAAGCGAAAAGCCATGCCTTTTTCATATTAAACGATGCAAAAAACGCATTTGTCAGTAAAAACGAGAGCAGCGCAAACTCACAGAAATGCGCCGCCTTGCGAATAAAATGAGAAGATATGCCGATTCCCGTAATCTCAATTATTTTTTGCAAAAGCCCATTGCTCATTTCCGAGGATTCACTGCCGTTTGCCGCCGACATTGAAAATATAAAAATCATAACGGCTAAAACAAGAAGCCACGAAATTGTAACATAGATTTTTCTTTTTGAAGTCATTTTTTACGCCCTTCGCAAAAATAAATATTCGACGCATCATACACAAAATAAATCCCGCTGACATCCTTTGAGCATAAAAAATACTGCGAATCAAAACGTATGGGAATTACTATTGCATTTTCAATAAGAAAGCTTTGCGCATAAGCGAGATTTTCCTGAGTCGGACTTTCGGTTAAAGCTGAGAAAATCCTGTCATATTCCTCAGAAGCATAGCCTGTGAAATTGCCGGTGCTTGCGCTTGTGAACGGCTCTAACAATGATTTGGCATCCGGCGATGACGAGAAAACGGGATAAACTGCTATGTCAAACTCTTTTTTTGCTATTGCCGAGTTAAAATCCTTTTGCTCCAGCACTGACACAACTCCGTTAAGCTCAACACCTACATTTTTCTGCCACGAATTTATTATTTCCTTTGCCGTTTGCTCTGTATTTTTTGTGCAGATAATTTTTATGTCCAATGTTGATACCTCAAGCTCTGAGAGCGCGTCGGTCAAATACCTTCTTGCGCCGCTGACATCAGACTTTACCCGACTTACGCCGTTATTTGAAATTTTTTCACCTGACAAAATGTAATCGGGCGCGGCTATTCCGTCAGCCGCGTTTTCAGTAAATACGGAAAAGTCTATTGCGGAAACAAGCCCTTTTCTCAGATTAAGTGAAGAAAAACGCTCCTGCGCAAAGTTAAATACAAGAGAATATGTAATATTCGTAAGAACTTTTTCGCTGACGCTCTTACCCGCCGCGCTTCTTGACGCGCTGTCAACAAACGCGCAGTCAAAGCTTCCTTTATTTATTTTGGAGGCAACCTGTGAAAAATCACTGTTAAGATAAAATGTAACGGCATTCGGCACAGCAGGTTTTACGCCTGCATACTCGCTGTTTTTTGTTACAGTGACTGATTTTTCAGCCGACACACCCGAAACATAAAACGCTCCGCAAAAGACGGTGTATTTCTGCTCCAGACCGTATCTGCCGGCGGTTAAATTGAAAAATTGCTCGTTACAGGGCGCCGAAATCGGCTGAGAAAGCGCAAAAAGGAAATTTTTGTCAGGCTTTTCAAGTGTAATAACAAGCGTTCTACCGCCGTCTGAGCTGATTCCCAGAGAAGAGGCTTCCGCCTCACCGTTATGTACCGCTTTAGCATTTTTTATATTGGACAAAAGCTCAAAATCCCCCGCCTTTGTTTCGGGCAGTATGCCTCTGATTATTCCGAACGCAAAATCGTCCGCAGTCACGTTTTGCGGTACCGAACCGCCCTTCTCTTCTGCATATTTTTTTGCTTTGGCAGGAGCAAAATATTTCAATCCGTCACGGATTTTAATTGTATAAACAAGCCCGCCACCCGAAACGGTATAGCTTTCAGCGGCAAGGCACTGCATTTCTCCGTTTTCATCAGGACGGAAAAGCGTATCAAAGCAGTTAAGCGCTATTGTTTTTTCCACATTTTCAGACGCAATCTGCGGATCGAAGGTTTTGGGCAGAGAGGAAACCGCCGCCGCAAAATTTCTGCCCGATGTATCTTTTTTCCCGCAGGCGCAAAAGCTTGTCAAGCACAAAACCAATGCTGAAATTACGCACAAAATCCTTTTCATTTATTATCACCATTCTAAAGTATAACAAAAAAATTGCTTTTTCGCTATACATTTTAAAAAAATTTTATAAATATGATGATTTTATACAAAGCGTTTGCTATAATAGAATCGGTATTAAGGAGGAATAATTATGGATACAGCAGTTTATATTATTTTAGGTTTAATTTTAGTCACCGTGATTTTGCTCGCGATAATCATTTTTATGCTTTACGGCAAAGTGAAAAAATCGGCAGACTCATCTTCAGTTGACAGTAAAATAGATTCAATGCAAAAAATATTCGGCGACGAATTCAGCCGTATACGCACAGAAAATGCAAATTCGGGAAAAGCCGTGCGTGAGGAAATGAGGCAAAGCCTTGACGCTATGTCGCAGAAAATTGACACGCAGAGTAAAAATACGGTTGAAATGCTCATAAATATACGCGACAAAAATACGGAAAATGCAGATAGACAAAACAAGGTTTTGGAAGGCTCTATTGCAAAAATGCAGGAGTCAAATGAGAAAAAGCTGGAGGAATTGAGGGCTAAGGTTGACTAAAATCTCACCTCAACCATTTGAT